>DASYJQ010000068.1:0-3495 GCA_035996265.1 Saccharimonadales bacterium (SeqCode) | reverse complement strand
TCAGTAAGCCACCATGCGGATTCTGAATAGAGGCCAAGCCGGCCGTGCCTGGGCCGTGGCCTAACGGATTGTGCGATATGCCCTCAAGGCCGCGCTTTACATACAGCCAGTGGTATTGGTTTGAATCGTATTGGCCGACTTGGGCGCTGGTAGAGTGGGTGAGTATGCTATCAACCGCGGCATTATGCCGTTCTGCAAATAGCATTGCGCCTGTTAATAAAGCTAACACGACAGCCAAAGGCCACCATCGCCGGATTATACGCACAAATTGCGAACTGAATCGCCACCAAATAACCCCGGTGAACATCACCGCAGCCGCCAACCAAGCACTGCGTGCGAACGTCAGATACAGCGCCGCAATGTGGAGTGCGAATAATCCTAGCAATAAAATCTTGCGGCGCCAGGCGTAGTCCCGGATATGCGCCAGGCGTACCGTCAATAAGGCAAGCGGCAACAGCAAGTAGGCGGCCAATGAATTAGGATCGCGCAGCGTCGACATAATGCGCGGAAAAGCCGGATTGTCGTCAATAAAGAAATTCGGCCGGACACCACGGCCCAGGCTATAGCCAACGTGCGTTAAGATGTCCTTTGGCAGAAAGTACTGTGCAATACCCAGCACGGCCACGACCGTACTAACAGTGATGATAACCGTACGCAGCAATGGCATGCGCGCCTTAAGTTCGTCCCGGCCCAGCAGTAAACCGGCCGACGCGCCCAGTAACAGGTAAGCAAACAGGCGGTTGTTGTAAATAGTTCCAAGCAACGCGCTATCACGGAACAGGGTAGGATGCGCCAGCCACAGCACAACATGCAACAACCCGTAAGCACTGGCTATCCCTACGAGAATAGTAAATTCTTTAGAGGTGCACCTCTGTTGATAAACTAAACAAATACTGAACAGAACTAGTGCCGCCAAGACGACATCTTTTCCAAGCTTCCAAGCGTCCAAACCACCCGTGGCCGTGCTCAGCCACTGGGATAGGAAGATGTGAAATGGCATGTACGCAAGGAGCGCGATAACGCCCCAAAACGGTATAAACCGTACTATTCTTTGCATGTTAGGTATAATTATAGCAATGTCGCACCATATTGTTATCGATGCCCGGATCCGCCGCGCCAGTACGGGCCGTTATGTTGACCGTTTGTTGCAACATTTACAGACCGTTGATACGTTCAACACGTACACTGTACTGCTGTCAGCAGGCGACCCCTGGCGCCCTACAGTAGGCAACTTCAAGACCCTCCCCTGCCCCTTCCCCCAGTTTTCGCTTAGTCCCCTGCCCGATCTACAATTCGCGCTGTTGCTCTACCGGCTCAAGCCGGACCTGGTACATTTCACGATGACCCAACAACCCCTACTCTACTTCGGCAAAATCGTCACCACCACCCACGACCTGACGATGTTTGAATTTGTCCGCCTCGGCACAACGCCCGCGGCGGTGTTTTGGCTCAAAATGCAACTGTATCACTTCCTGATGTGGTGGAGTCATCACAAGTCCAACCGCATCATCGTACCGACGCGCACTGTCGCCGATGAAGTGGCTGCTTTCCAGCCATTCACCAAAAAGAAGCTGGCTGTTACGTATGAAGCTACCGAACCGCCCATTGCCGCGCCAGCCGTCCAGCCCAAAGGTATTAGCGGAGACTTTATCATGTACCTCGGCAATGCCTTTCCGCACAAAAACATCCTGGAGCTAGTCAAAGCATTTGATTTGCTGCATAAACAGCGGCCCGCCCTCAAACTAGTGCTCGTCGGCAAGAAAGAAAAGCACTACATCGAGCTGCAAGAACAAGTCCAGCAGTTCGCTTCCAAAGATAATATTTTCATTACCGGCTTCCTGCCGGACGAAGAGGCTAAATGGCTGTACCAGCACTGTAAGGCGTACGTTTTTCCTTCTCTAATGGAAGGGTTCGGACTGCCTGCCCTGGAAGCCATGGCCCACGGCGCCGTCGTGGCCGCCAGCTACGCCAGCTGTATACCGGAAGTCTGTGGCGATGCCGCCCATTACTTTGATCCGCGCGACCCCAACGATATGGCCACCAAAATCGCCGATGTCCTAGATGACAAAAAACTGCGGGAGCAATTGCATGCCGCAGCCAAGGAACAGATTAAAAAATACTCCTGGCACACCATGGCCGAGGAAACCCTGGACGTCTACCAGGATGTGTTAGCTCCGGAAAACGAAGCTAAAGAACCCGAATTCGAGTAACGATTACTCGTCGCTTTTAGCGTCAGATTCGTCGTCGCCGGCAGCAGTTGTGGTGTTGCCGCCGGGCTTAAGTACAATGTGCCGGTCGCGGCCTTCGCCGTCAGAATCGCTCACCACGCCCCACTCCTGGGCAAGCTTGTGAATGGTGCGGCGGTCAGCGGCGTTCATCGGCTGCAAGGCCATTGGCTCACCGCTGTCTTTAACAGTCTTCATCCATTCTTCGGCTTCGGTGCGCAGGCGCAAAGCGCGCTGCTTTTTATATTCGGCGACATCAACGTTGATTCGTGTATATTCATAGCCTTGATTCTTGAGAGCGCTACTGACTAAGAACTGCATCGAGCGCATGTTCTCGCCTTTTTGGCCAATAAGAAATCCGTTCAGGTGGGTCGAAGGAACTTCCAGTTCAATAACCTCGTCTTCGCTCGTGGCGTGGACATCGGTGTTAAGGCCAAAGAATGACAACAAATCTTCCAGATATTTCTTTGCGTACTGGATCGATTCTTCCATTACTTCTTCCTCCGTTTCTTTGCGGGTGCTTTCTTCTTGGCCGGTTTTTTGGCCGGTTTCTCGATAACTTCGCCTTCGATAACGGTCTTGCCGTTTTCGGTTGTCGTTTTGGTTTTAGCCGCCTTGGTGTCGACTTCGGCTTCCATTTCGGTGGTGTCGTCGCGCAAAACCATCGTCTGCTGAACAAGCGCCGTGATGCCGCTTACCAACCAGTATAGGGCCAATGCCGACGGGATATTAACGGTAAAGATAAAAATCATGACCGGTAACAAGTAACGGGTGCCGCGGGCGGTAGCGGCGTTCAATTCACCCTGGTCGGCCTGCTTGCCGGAGCCGGCTTCCTTAAGGATAGTACGTAAACTGCGGGCGTCTTTACTGTCCGGGGCTAGTTGCTTGCTCTGGTAAAACTGAATGACAGCACTAGTAACGACGATCAACATGGCCGGCAGATAGAATCCTTTGGGTCCGAGCGCACTGCGGGTCAGGTCGACGACACCGAATAGTGTGGCGTCAAACTGGTGAATGTTATGCGAAAGCGTCTCCATCCACGGTAAATGCTGCAATGCCGGATAAGCAAAACTGATCAGGTTGTGCGGGTCGTGCAGCACGCGCTGCAAACCACTATACAGTCCGATAAGAATAGGAATCTGCAGAAGCAGCATGCCGATCGGCCCAAAAGGGCTGATGCCGCGTTCTTTGTAGAGCTCCATCATCAGCAGCGATTCCTGCTGGCGATTGCCGTTAGCGGCCTTCTTGATACGCTTGAGCTCCGGTTGGA
>DASYJQ010000067.1:0-4370 GCA_035996265.1 Saccharimonadales bacterium (SeqCode) | reverse complement strand
CCAAGCCCGTTAACTATGGGTTTATCCCCCAGACGCTGGACGAAGACGGCGACGAACTCGACACGCTGGTATTTTGCGCTGAACCAATCCCGACTGGCGTGTGGCTGGAAGCCAAGGTTATCGGCGTTCTGGACTTTACTGATGACGGCGAAGCCGATCACAAAATCGTTGTGGTGCCCGCCGACGACCGCAATACCGGCGGCCGCATTAACTCGCTTGACGACCTCGGTGAGCGCTGGAAGCAGCAGATCGAACACCACTTCAACCACTATAAAGATCTCAAGAAGCCCGGCTCAACGGTAGTAAACGGCTGGGGCGATGTCGAAGCTGCCAAGAAGATCATTGCCGAATCCATTGAACGCTACGCGAAGTAGCCGGACGCACGCATGGAACGAGTAATCGCCAAAACAGTGCCCATAAATGAGGCTGGCGAAATACTCTTTTTGTATCGTAGCCTGGACGACACCAACCGGCCGGGCGGCTTGGATTTTCCTGGAGGCGAAGTAGAAGCCTGGGAAGACCCGGCAACGGGCGCGGCCCGTGAAGGCATTGAAGAGGTGGGAATTGATTTTGACGCGCCGCAGCTTATTTACGGGCTTTCCCGTGCGCTCCATTGGGGCACCGCTCACTCCCTGTATTTCAGGGCGTTTGTGCAGGGCCGGCCTGAAGTACGGCTCAGTCACGAGCATAGTGGTTTCCGTTGGATGACATTGGCCGAGGCTTTGCAGGAAGACGAGTACCTGGTACACCAGCAGCTGCTGCAGTTCATGGGTGAGCATGATCTTTTGCGTCCGGAGACGATTCCTACGGTTACATCCCGCGCGCTCGTAACTAATACAGCCGGCAAATTACTAATCGTCCGAAGGGGCGCCAGCGACCCCCTGCACCCGGGCGCCTGGGATTTGCCCGGCGGCCGTTTAGAACCCGGCGAAACGTTTCAACAAGCTGCCGTCCGTGAGACCGAAGAGGAAGTTGGCATTACTATCCAAGATCCGAAACTAGTCTTCGTTACCAGCAATACCCGTCAAACGGGTACCGGCACCTGGCTCTTCTATGCTGCCGGCAGTGATGCGCCTGTGCATCTGGGCGACGAGCACGATGCGTCCAAAAGAGTCCTGCTGAGCGAGTTGCCTAGCTACACCACTTATGACGTGCTGCTGCGCATGGGCAGATTTTTGACCGGCGACCACCCTATGGAAAACGGCGGCAGCATAGCTGCCTAGCTATCATGTTGCACCCTGGGCGGTAACACCGTACAATATTGTTTGAATATAGCTAACGCTTTAAGACGGGGGATACTAGATGAAGACACGCGTAGCAATAAATGGGTTTGGCCGGATTGGGCGCAACGCGTTCAAAATTGCCTTTGACCGTGACGACATAGAAATCGTCGCCATTAACGATCTGACAGACACCAGGACCCTTGCTCATTTATTGAAGCACGACAGCAATTACGGCGCTTATCAGCACGATGTCGGGTTTGACGACGAGAACGTTTTCGTTAACGGTACCGCTATCAAGGTACTGGCCGAAAAAGACCCAGCTGCACTGCCATGGAAAGATCTCAACATTGATGTCGTGATCGAATCGACCGGTTTCTTTGTCGATCCGGCCAAGGCTAAGGCGCACATTACCGCCGGCGCCCGTAAAGTTGTTATCAGCGCTCCGGCCAAAGGGGAAGGTGCCGCCACTATCGTGCTCGGCGTCAACGAAGACAAGCTGGAAGGCGCTCCTGAAATCATCAGCAACGCCTCGTGCACTACGAACTGCATTACACCGGTCGCAGCCATTATCGAAAGCAACTTCGGTATCGAAAAGGCCATGATGACCACCATTCACAGTTATACCGCCAGCCAGCGTTTGCAAGATGCTCCGGCCAAAGACTTGCGTGAAGCGCGCAACGCCGCCGAGAACATCGTCCCCACCACAACGGGCGCGTCAATCGCAGCCGGCCAAGCGCTGCCAGCATTGCAGGGTATATTCGGCGGTTTGAGCATTCGTGTCCCCACCCCGGTAGTATCGCTGAGCGACTTTGTTATTATTACCAAGCGCAAGGTTACCGTTGACGAAGTGAACGAAGTCTTCAAAAAGGCTGCTGCCGAACCTTACTACCAGGGCATCCTGGACGTCACCGAAGAAGAGCTGGTAAGCAGCGACTTTATCGGCAACAGTCATTCGGCCATTATTGATCTGAAGTTAACTGCTGTCGTCGCCGACAATATGCTTAAAGTGGTGGCCTGGTACGACAACGAATGGGGTTACAGTAACCGCCTTGTCGAAGAAGTAGCCGATATCGGCCGCTTACTCCAAAAAAGCTAATTTTGTAAGATTTCCTCTAGTAATATTGTCATTTTTACGATACTATGGTCTAAAAGGTGGATTGGTGCCATGAGTAAAAAGACGTTTCTGAAGTTGGGCCTCCTTTGCGCCATAGTGTATGGCCTCTGGCGGGTGTGGGAAAATGACGCTGTAGTCAACGCGTTCATTTTGTTTTGCACTGCCGGCATCGTACCCGGCACCGGCGTCGAATTGACTCCTGAGCAGGTTTATATCGTACTTGGCTCCATCTTGTTCGTAGCGATTATGCTGATTTTTGCCAAAGAAGTACGGCGCGATATCCGGGCCGTCCGTTCTGCTTGGCGCAACTGGCGTCAGAAGGCTATTATGGCTACCGGTGAGCACCGCATCATTGAAGAAATCACCGCACACACGGTAACCGTTACGGCTACCGGCCCCCAGCCCCAGGCCATGGAGGCTATCATGGACAAGCCGGCGGAATCTAAGCCGGTCGTCGTTATCGTGCTGCCACGCCAACCCGGACGGTTTGCCAAATTTTGGCGAGCGGCCCGCCCTAAACTTATTATCGCTCTTGGCGTTACACTGGAGACGATCATCAAAGCCGCCGACCGCGCTGCCGTGTTAGCCAGCCGTGGCTCACTGCAATTATATCGCTACGGCATGCAAGCCTGGTTATGGATGGAGCCGCACCTGCGCCAGTTCGACAAGTGGTTGGAGCGTACGCTCAAGAGCAATAAAGATATCGCCGCGCTGTTGCATATATGGAGCGATTTTCTTAAGTCTGCTAATGCCCGTTTGGTTGAACTGCGCGCCCGCCTGGCGGCTAGGATACCCCGTGCACCCGAAGAATAGTGCTATAGTATAAGCAGCATGAAGATCTATATCGGCGCCGACCATAACGGCTTCGAAATGAAGCGTTCTATTATTGAGGAACTGACCCGCGCCGGGTACAGTGTTGTTGATGAAGGCGCCGAGACGCCTAAGCCGGACGATGATTTCCCGCAATTTGCCGCCCGTGTCGTTTCGTCGCTCAAAGCCAGCCATGATCCCGAAGCCTACGGCATTCTTGTTTGCGGCTCGGGGCAGGGGATGTGTATGGCTGCCAACCGCTATAAAGGTATCCGCGCCAGCCTGGTGTGGAATATCGCCGAAGGCCATGCCTCCCGTAACGACGACGATAGCAATATTTTATGTCTGCCAGCCCGCTACATGAGCATCGCCGATGCCGTAAAAATTACCGAAGCCTGGCTGACGACACCGTTTGCCGGCGCTCCACGTTTTAAACGGCGTATTAAGGAGCTGGACCAGCTCGGATGACCCCTTTAGTCCGGCAAATCTACACAAATAGTAGTTTGGTGGCGATGATCCCTGCTGTCATATGGGCCGCATCGTCGTACAGCGCCCACGACTTATCTAAGGTTATTGGCGGCTTCCCGTTCTATTACTTGGCAGTGTCTCAGCTGCTGGTCATGCCCCGTTATATCGCCGGTGCTATCGTCGTAGAAAGGCTGAGTAAGTCTAAGCATTTCAGCGTCAAACGCGGCATTATCGGCCTGCTGGCCGTCGGTTTTGTGATCGATATATGGATGACATTCGCCTTTGCGCGGGCGATTGGCGCGCCAGGGCACAATTGGCCGTTCGGTATTCCTGTCATGACGCTTGCATGGGGTTTACTGGCAATGGTCTTTGTTGCTGCTATTAGCGGTTTTACTGCGCGATGGGATAAACCGGTGCTTTCGTCTAAAATCCGTAAACGCCGGTAACGGCAGCGGGTACTAATCCTGCTGCTCGGTGTCGTTTCTATTATTCCTATTTCTGTTTCTAGCTTTGTTATCAAACGCTTCGGTTACCCTATCGCCCATAGAGGGGGTAAAGCCTTCTCGGATGCTCCATGCTCCCATTGCTTCGGTACCTTTTACCTGTAATTCGTCGAGTACCGCCTGCGCTTCGGCAGGTGAGGTTTCAAAATATTCTGCTATCAGCCATACTGACTCGTTTTCCTGAAGTGCTCGGGCGTCGTGTATACCGTCTATACCGGGTTCTGAGGCTCCCGAGGCACGGGTTACGCCCTC
>DASYJQ010000066.1:0-1554 GCA_035996265.1 Saccharimonadales bacterium (SeqCode) | reverse complement strand
TGCCGACTCTGGCGCGAAGCCGGGGGCGCCAAAGGCGGGTGCGCCGCCGAAATAGTCGAAAGACAGAGGATAGGAACGTTTCGTTAGATCAGTCACGGATGCCATCGCTCAAGTAGGAGAATGATGGGCCGGCTCAACTCGAGGCAGGCGTGCCTATGTGCCCACTACATTACGAATGCCCCCGTTTAAGAATCCATTACGGCAAAATGTGTGAATAGCTATCGCAAAGCTCCGTAAGAATACGGTGGCGTTGCCTATCTTCGTTGGCGGGAAATGGGGCTCGCCGAGTTGGCGACAGGCAGCATTGCAAGGGTGAGCAAATTTTCTAAAATAATACAAGGGGTTACTAGGTCAGGACGGAAAGAGCTTGATACGAGCCATGAATGGCCATGGTTCCGTCACGACGCCGGTGATCGCAAGACATCGTTAATGAGATTGGCGAGCGCCAAATGACGCTTGGGCATTTGTCTGAAACCATCGAAGGCAGGAAACTTCAATGTCGATAATTAGGACCGGGAGGAATGACACCTGCATTGGCGGATGGCATTAGAGGACTCGAGAGCGGATCCCCTAAGCCAACCGCTAGAGAGGCAACAGCTTGGCTTTTGAACGATATCTGGCTGCGGCCTGCTTGAGGGTGAGGATCGTGATTTGGCAAGCAGGGCGAACGTTTGTTAGCGTTGTACGTCAAAGTATACGCTTGGACACAACGATCTTTTTGGCCTTGATTGGTCTTTGCCGTGCTGGTTGTCCAGCAATCCCTCGCGCGACAGCGAACGCAAATATGCTTTCCGTGTTCATCGACGACGAAGTCCCGCTGACAATGGGGCTCGACGCTATGACCGTATTTCCTTTTGGAAATCCTGCTCGGTACTATGCAATATTTGGTGTAGTACCACCCAGACTTCAATCCGATCAAGCAGACCTTCGCCAAGATCAAGCATTGGATGCGAGCAGCCCAGAAACGTACCATCGACGATGTCTGCCAGCATATCGGCAGCCTCGTCACCACCCCACCGAATGCAGCAACTACTTTGCCAACGCCGGTTACGCTTCCATCGAAACGTGAAATGCTCTAGCGTTCGCCGGGCCTTAAGAGACCCGGTTGTGCCGTCGCCATTGAGATCCTGCTGGAGCAGCGTCTAGATTGACTATAGGGCTACACTGCTGACTGCTCCGGGCGGCAGGATGTTGATGACATAATTGCCGTTCGTCTTAATACTCGATACCGTCGGTGGCCATGTCCTTCCAGCCTACGTCATACCTGCTCGCCGTCTGCTCAGCGGCGATAGGTATCACTCTGCCATAGCCTCTAGCGGTATTTTGTTACCGCCCCACTTTGCGTCGACAGGTGCCGGCGCTGTTGCTGAAGATCTTAACGGAGAAACCGCGGCCGCAAATAATTGCTTTCGATTTCGACGCGACTGCCTTATCGCCCGGCACGACGATCGCTTGCCGAATGGCCAGTGCCTTGATGTCGTCAAGCTTGAGCACGCCTTTTGGCTCACAAATCGTACCATATATTTTTATTTTTGTCTTCAATGCGTTATGCCA
>DASYJQ010000065.1:0-1575 GCA_035996265.1 Saccharimonadales bacterium (SeqCode) | reverse complement strand
CCTGCAATGAGCCAGACCAGTTCTGGGCCTGTCCGTTGCCACGACACCCGTTGCGCAATGGGCGGCTGAACCAGACCGCCTACAGCCTGTTCCTGTTCATTCGCGACCTCGCCGGTGGCGACTTGGTGGCTTGGATCGACCAGCAGTTTGCCGCGGCTGATGATCCAGCAGACCCAAACCGAATGATCGCCATGGGCGAGGCCGTCGTAGGGCCGCTGCGGCACGTGTATGGGGTATCAGACAAACTGCTGACCATGAGCCTGTCCGGCCTGTTGCTGGCCAGCGCCAAGCCGACCTGGATCGCAGTCGGCGGCCACATGATTGCCATCGACACGCTGGTTCACAACTTCCTGCACCGCACCGGCATCCTGCAGCGCCTCGGCGCTGGCCACCCGTATGGCGCCGGCTGCTACCGGCCCAACGGTTGCGCCGACATTATCCGGTCTATTTCGGCCGACATCGATGCCCGCCAGTTCAATCCTGATTTCCCGGCCGTGTTTCCCCGGTTTGTGCAGCACGCGGTTTGGCGCTACTGCGCCAAAAACGGCTTTGACGTGTGCAACGGCAACCGCATTGACGACCGGCAGCCGTGCCAAAATTACAACTGTAACATGTATTGGCAATGCGACCATAAACCATTGAATATATGATATTATTTGGTATAAAATTGGCTCAAAAAACGACTTGACGGCACCATAATACTCCTATAAGTTGTTCGATTGAGCGGCCAGTGTGGCCACTCAGTGTGGGAGTAAAACCATGCCTAAACTCAAACCGAACGCGGCCATCAGCCGCGATCCACATCCACCGTCAGCAAAGGGGGCCCATCGGCCCCCTTCGGATTCAAAGGAGCCAGTAGTCATGACCAGTTCGTCAATAACTCCGCAAGCCAAGACAACGCCCGAAAAGACAACGCCAGCCACAACGCCAGCTAGGTCAACGCCCGAAAAGACAACGCCCGAAAAGACAACCCCAGCCACAACGCCCGCCAGGTCAACGCCACCCATGACAACGCCCGCCCGGTCCAAGCCAGCAGCCGCGATTGTCGTGTTTGGCTTGGACCAGGCTAACAAGCCTAGAGCGGCCTCTTTTCCAACTGACCAAGTCGAGCCCGCCAAGAAGGCTGCCGAGCTGATGAAGCTAGCGGTGCTCAAGGTCGACGGTCCCGACCTGACCGCGTTGGCGGCACGCCTGGAAGTCGGCCGTATTTACGCCAGTGGCCAGGGGTTCGTGCCGCCGGTCCAACCGCACATTTATGAGCGGCTGGTTGAATTGGCTGACCCGAAGGCGAAGCCTGTACCAGGGCTGCCACCCAGTTGGGACGACATCCAAGTCGGACACTTGGTGCTCGGCCAGGAAATGCCGGGCGAAGGCTGGTGGGAATCGATTGTAGTCGCGAAGAACAACGACATGCTCACGCTGAAACTGTGTGGCTACCCTGGCTACCCGCAGGTGGTTTGCCACAAAAGCTCAGTTGGCCTGCTGAAGCCGACGCCGCCCAAAGCGTGATCCAGCAACAATTGTTCGGGCCGTGGTCACGGCCCGAACCCCCCCACCAAAATTCAAAATCAGGAG
>DASYJQ010000064.1:0-1579 GCA_035996265.1 Saccharimonadales bacterium (SeqCode) | reverse complement strand
TCCATGAACGCCTATTCGTTAATGCCACGCTCGACCGATCGCCGGGGGTATATGTGCAGCCCGGTGCCACGTACGCCACCCTCCGCGGTATGGGTAATGGCGATTGTACTGGGCATGGCCTGCGGGGTGGCATCGGCGCAGGCCATGTACCGGATGATCGACTTAGGCACGCTTGGCGGCGCGAACAGCGCTGGTGCAGCGCTCAATTCCAAAGGCCAGGCTACAGGCTTCTCGGATACCAGCGGCGTTACCGCGCACGCCTTTTTGTGGCGGAACAATGGTACCCAAATGCAGGATCTCGGAGATCTTGGCGGCAATACCAGTACCGGAGTGGCGATAAATAGCTCTGGCCAAGTGACGGGTTACGCGTATCCCACCAGCAGTGGTGGGCCCAGTCGATATCACGCGTTTATTTGGAAAAACGACGGTACGCCGATGCAGGACCTAGGCGTCTTTCCTGGCGGAGTAAGCAGCGACGGCGTCGCGATAAACAATTTGGGGCAAGTGGCTGGTGACGCGGACACCAGTGCCGGCCCCACTCACGCTTTTATCACTCACGCTTTTATATGGAAAAACGACGGGAGACCCATACAAGACCTGGGCGCACTCGGTGGGAACGAGAATACAAGTAACGTTAATGACATCAACGATGCGGGCCAGGTCATAGGCGACTCTTACATCGGCGGTGGTGCGAGTCACGGGTTTATTTGGAAGAACGATGGCACCCCTATGCACGACCTCGGCACGCTTGGCGGAGCCGGGGATACGTTTGCCAATGCAATAAACAGTTTCGGTCAGGTAACTGGCGGCTCACCGAATAGGAGCGGCAGGAACCATGCATTTCTTTGGAGGAACGATGGGACGCCGATGCAAGACTTGGGCGATCTGTACGGAAGCGGGAGCGGCGGGGTGGCAATCAACGATAGTGGCCAAGTGATGGGAGATGTTTGCACAAAGCGGTGTTTTTTCCAGCACGCCTTCCTCTGGAAGAACGACGGAACGCCTATGATCGACCTCCGTACTCTAGGGGGACACAACTCCACTGGCGAAGCAATCAACAATTCCGGCCAAGTAACCGGCTTTTCTAACCTCGCGGACAAGACTGTCCGCGCATTTCTGTGGCGTAATGATGGCACCAAGCTTCAGGATGTCAACGCACTCATTGACCCCGTGGACCCTTTAAAACCTTATGTCGTTCTGACCGAGGGCCTGGACATCAACGATGCCGGAGAAATTCTGGTTAACGGAACCGATAGCCGAACCGGGGACCGTCACGCCTACCTTCTGCAAGGTACCGTGCTTACACTTATGCCCCGATCGCTCGCATTTGGCGACCAAAAGGTGAATACCACCAGCGCTGCAAAATCCATCACCGTGACTAACACCAGTGCCTCGGCGGTGCCGATCACAAGTATTGCGTTGGCCGGCACCGGCGCCCGGCAGTTTGCAATCACGGACAACTGCCGAAAGTCCCTGGCGGGTAAGGCGACTTGCACAATTGAGACGGTATTCAAGCCAAAAACCAAGGGCGCGAAGTCCGCGGCTCTAAATTTGAACGGCGGGGGCGGGGGCCTGCGTT
>DASYJQ010000063.1:0-5961 GCA_035996265.1 Saccharimonadales bacterium (SeqCode) | reverse complement strand
GTTTGTGCTAGCAATTGAAAAGGAGCTTGGCGTAGACGCAACGAATCAAAGTGCTAACAATAAGCAAGTAGATGCGCCTGGCAATGAGAGGGTGTCGCAGATCTTTTAAACAATCATCCAGGGTGGCGACAATATCGCTCTAGGGAACAGTGGGGCTACAACCCAACAGGCAATACATGTCCAGCCTGGTGATCTAGCTGGGTTAAAAGACCAACTTGCTAAACTTGGCCTTACTCCCGAAGTAATTGGCGGCTTGGAAGAAGCGCTAAGTAAAGACTCGGATTCTGAAGATCAACCAGGCCCAGCAACTCGTGGCTGGCTCGCCAGGGTGATGATTGGTATTGGCAAGAGTACCCTTAAAGTCGCGTCTGAGACGGCTGGCGCTGTCATTACAGCAAAGCTTCGACAGTATTTAGGACTGCCACCTGCTTGAGAGTCTCAGAACCAAGTCGGCCTACATGGAACAGCCTGTCAGTTTGAGCTATACCCAAGGCTGATACCTCCTGCCCATCTAGTCTTTGTGTATTTAGAGCCGTAACGCCTGCCTTGCTTTCTCTTAGACTTCACATTGACACTATGGGGTACAGCTCGACCTGTTTTTGCCGACAAAATAACTTGCTGTCGAAAGACCAGCTTATAGGCGGCAAGATCGCCGCTGCTTGAGCGTAAAAGACCGCGTGACCTACGGCTTTTACTGCTTGCTGCAGAATGGATTTATATAACGCTACCTACCTCTGTTCTCCAGCTGTTTGGCAGTATAAACAAGGTACAATAGGACTATGAAATTACTTGTTGTCGAAGATGAAGTTAAAATTGCTAACAGTCTAGAGAAGGGGTTGACCGCCGAAGGCTATATTATTGATATCGCTAACGATGGCGATGCCGCCGAAACACTGGTAGACGCTAATAGTTATGATGCTATTCTTTTAGACTGGATGATACCCGGCCACCACGACGGCCCCGGCCTGGTACGGCTGTGGCGCGAACAGGGGATGCAATCGCCTATTCTTATGCTGACTGCCCGGACCACTATTGGCGATCGCGTGCAGGGCCTCGATGCCGGGGCTGATGATTATTTATCAAAACCATTTTCTTTTGACGAACTTTTGGCCCGGGTGCGCGCACTGTTGCGCCGGCCAAAAGCTAATACGGGCAATGTATTCGAAAGCGGTCCGCTGATTTTGGATATTGTTTCTAAAGAGGCGAGCGTCCACGACAAGCTCGTGCACCTGACGGCCAAAGAATTCCAATTGCTCGAATATTTGCTGCGACACAAGGGTGAAGTTATTAGCAAAGACCAATTACTCGATCATATCTGGGCCGACGAAGCCCGGGTCCAACACAACACTGTCGAAACTTTTGTCGCCAATGTCCGCAAAAAAATCGGCGATGATGTCATTATGACTGTCCGCGGCCACGGCTATAAGGTCGTATAATGCGCGGCATGTTTAAGTCGGCTCGTATTTCATTGACGCTATTTTATTTGGCGGTGCTGGTAGTCTTTAGCTTTATCATTACGTTTAGTATCCGGGTGCTCGCTGAGCAGGAATATTTGCAATCCAACATGGTGCAGCGCGGCGAAGTAAGGCAGATTATTCTGCGCTTGCCGATGTACGGTAATTTCGGCAAGCCCAACGATGATTTTATTGGTTTTCAGCAGGCGCAGGAAGCCCGCGTACGCAACCAGTTGAATCAGGATATGCTGATTATTAATATCGTGACGCTTATTATTAGCGGCGCGTTCAGCTATTGGTTTGCTGGCCGCACGCTCAAGCCTATCGAAGAAGCGCACGGCGCCCAAGCGCGTTTTGCTGCTGACGCCAGTCATGAATTGCGTACGCCGCTGACTAATCTTAAATTGGAGAACGAAGTATTCTTACGCCAGAAGCATTTTACCGAACAGGAAGCCCGCGAATTGATCGCCAGCAACCTCGAAGAAGTCCAGCGGCTTGAGGGCTTGTCTTCAAATTTGCTCGCGCTGACTCAGTACGGCAACGCCTCGTTGCGGTACGGGCCGGTGGCCATCAAACATATCGTCGAGACTGCTAGCAAACTGGCCAACCCTAAGGCCAACGCCAAGCATGTGAAATTCCAGAGCGAAGCCGCTCCTGCTGTCATCCGTGGTCACCAGGACAGCTTAATACAGCTGTTGAGTATACTGCTTGATAACGCTATAAAATACGGACCCGAAAAAGGTATGGTCATTATTGGCGGCCGCAAACAGGACGGGCATTATCTACTATGGGTTCAGGATGAAGGACCCGGCATTGCCGAAAAAGACTTGCCGCATATCTTTGAACGACTGTACCGGGGCGATACCGCCCGCACCAGTAAAGAGGGCGGTTACGGGTTAGGGTTGAGCTTGGCTAAAGCTATCGCCGAGGCCAATGGCGCCGAACTACGTGCTCAAAATATCCACGGCAGCGGCGCCAATTTCATGCTGCGTATCCCCTTAATCAAGTAAAGTGCAGCAATACGGTATAATAGAATCAGTATGAAGTGGTATATCTCCACGCGGGTCCGCCTTGGTTTGGCCCTCGGAGCTGCAAGCATAGTAAGTCTCACCTTGTGGGGCATTGCTGCGCTGCGTAATCATAGTTTAGATTTTGCTTATTTATCGTGGAATCTTTTCCTAGCCTGGGTGCCGCTAGTGCTGATGCTTTGGCTCGAAAAAGTCCTCCGCCGCAAGGTATGGTCCAGCTGGCAAGCGCTGCTTATAACCGTCGCTTTCGTCTCTTTTTTGCCTAATACATTTTACCTGACCACCGACGTTATTCACCTCCAGGAAGTACCGCGTGTCGATCTCGTATTCGACGTTATAGTATTTATGTCATTTATCTTGAATGCTTTTTTGTTGGGCCTTATCGGCGTGTATATGTTCCACGTCGAGCTTCGTAAACGGCTGAGCATTGCCAAAAGTTGGTCACTACTAAGTGCACTGATTTTATTGGTGAGCTTTGCCATATATATAGGGCGTGATTTGCGCTGGAATACCTGGGATATATTGTTGAACCCGGCGAGTATCCTGTTTGAAGTGTCCGACCGTTTGCTGGCCCCCACACAGCATCCAGAGCTGTTCTCAACGACCATAGGCTTCTTTGTGTTCATTACGAGTATCTATGTTGTAGCCTGGTATGTGGCCCGCGTCCTCCGCCAGCAAAAACAATCTGATTAGTTTGCTATAATACCCCTGATATGCAGGATTTACAGCAAGCCATCGATCAGGCTATACGAGAATTGTTCAACACGGAACTCCATGCCGAACTTACCCGTACCCAGGAGCAGTTTGGCGATTATGCTACAAATGTCGCCATGCAATTAGCTGGTAAAACCGGCCAACCACCGCGCGAAGCAGCCGAAGCCCTTGCCGCCACATTGCGTAAATCGCTGGAAGGGCAGGTGCGCGACATAACCATCGCCGGCCCCGGCTTTATTAACATTACCCTTGGTGATGCGCGTCTCGCAGTCATGGCCCAGGCCGCCCCCGGCTACCAACCGCAGACGTTCGCCAAACAGACCGTGGTTACCGAGTACTCCGACCCCAATCCTTTTAAGATTCTCCACGCCGGCCATCTATATACCAGTGTTGTCGGTGACGCTATCTCAAACCTGATTGCCGCTGCCGGCGGCGAAGTGCACCGTGTTAATTTTGGCGGCGATGTCGGCCTGCACGTTGGTAAAACCATGTGGGCTATGCTGCAGGAATTGGGCGGCGAAGATGTTGATAAACTCCAACAAATTCCCGCTGAACGCCGCTCCGAATGGATGGCAAAGTGCTACGTGGCCGGCACTAAAGCCTATGAAGAAGACGAGACCGCTAAGGATGCAATCGTTACATTGAACAAACGCGTGTACCAGATCTTCGCCGACAACGACCATGAATCACCCTTTGCGCACATTTACTGGACCTGCCGTCAATGGAGCTATGATTATTTCGATGAATTTTACGCCCGCATCGGCACGCACTTCGAAAAGTACTACCCGGAGAGTGAAGTCGCGCCGCTTGGCCTCAAGACCGTTACGGAGCAATTAGCCAAAGGCGTGTACAAAGAAAGCGATAATGCAGTCGTGTTCGAAGGCGAGCCGTACGGTCTGCACACCCGCGTGTTCATCAATTCGCATGGCCTGCCCACTTACGAAGCCAAAGATGTCGGCCTGATCATGCAAAAATGGCAGGACTATCATTTCGACCGCTCCGTTATTATCACCGGCAACGACATCAACGAGTACATGAAGGTGGTGCTCAAGAGTATCGAACAGTTTGCACCCGACCTCGTCGCCCGGACCACGCACTTTACCCACGGCAACGTTAAGCTGGCTGGCGGCGTCAAGATGAGTTCACGCAAAGGCAACATTTTGCGCGCCGTTGATGTCCTGGAGGCGGCCCACGATGCCAACAAAGCTGCTTCGGGCCGCGACGACGAGCAAGCTGTCCTCGGCGCGGTAAAATACGCCTTCCTCAAGCAGCGCATCGGCGCCGACCTTATTTATGACCCCGCCGAATCAGTTAGCTTGGAGGGCAATTCCGGCCCCTATCTGCAATATGCGCACGCCCGGGCCCGCAGCATTTTGCGCAAGGCCGGCACTACCGAAACCGGCATAACCGACCTCGATCCGTTGGAGCGTAGCCTGGCCCGCAAAATCAGCGAGTACCCTGAAGTACTCGACAAAGCCGTAGCCGAATTACTGCCGCACCTAATATGCACCTATTTGTATGAATTAGCCCAAGCATTCAATCGTTTTTACGAACATGCCAAGGTGGTAGGCGACCCCCGCGAAGCAACCCGCCTGCAGCTTGTCGGTCTCTACGCCGACGTACTCCGGCACGGCCTTGAACTGCTCGGCATCGTCGCTCCCGAACAGCTTTAAGATAACAAAACACTATTGCTTTAAAGTAAAAATAGTGGTACTCTATTTATAGTAAAAACATAACATAAAAAGCAACATACCAACTAGCTAAACAAGGACAAGGAATCGTCATGGGAAGTCACAGCGCAAAACGAGGAGCATCAGCAGCAGCACGCGGCTTTGGAGGCCCTGAACTTAGAGCGAAAACTGCCGCAACCAAACCGGCCCTCGACGAACTTGTTAACGAAGCTCCTGCCGGCGGCCACGCCGCAACCGAAGCAGGCGCCGGCGGCAGGCGTGAACGCCGCAGGACCCATAAAATTGTGCGCACCGTTGTTGGCCTCGGCACGACAGCATTGGCTATAGCAGGTGCGGCCACGTTAATCTTTGGTGGCAATGATGGCTCCAAGGTTGAAACCGGGCCTGCTCTGCTTGAAACCGGCACGCCAACCCCTCCGAAGGGCGACGCTCTATTGGAGCAGGCGCGCGGCACAGTGCAGCGTAATGTTAATAATGGCGAAAACGGCAATACAGTACACATTTTGCTTGGGACGGTTACTACCGAGACTCCCGACGGCCAAAAGGTCACCTTTGCCGATCCGATTGTTTCGTGGGAAGGTTTGCCAGCGCAAGCCGCACAGCAACTCGAAGCAGGTAAGTTTGATACATCCATACTGGATGGCCGCCTGTTTTCCCTCAAGCCCGGATCTGATAAAACCACTCCCGGCAACTTTGATCACGGTGTAGAGGCTATCCCGATAACAGGCACTACCACCTATACTCCGCTCGGTGGCGGCCCCAAGATTGTGGACCAAGCTATTAACTGGGAGTCGGCAGACAACGTAGCCGTTGACCACAGCGGCGCCCCGCTCGAAGTTAATGTGCAAACCGATCAAGTCGCCCAGCATAAAGTTGGCGGCGCATGGCACGAACTGGCCGTCGGCCAGCAAGTTCCTACGCCCCACGCGTAGTCCTTGGGCCTTCAGCATAACAGTAGTAGAATATATATAAATATGGCACATCAAAAACCAACCATTACTTCTAAGACCAGCGGCGCTCAAACAGCCGAAGCGCAAGTTAAGGCCAATCGGCGCCGCGAGGTAAAAGAAGTAG
>DASYJQ010000062.1:0-1936 GCA_035996265.1 Saccharimonadales bacterium (SeqCode) | reverse complement strand
TTACGCTCCGCATCGTTATCACGCTGCAGCACGCTGCTGCCAGTCCATACGCCGGCAACGGATTTAACGTTGCCTGATTCCACGGGAACATAGTCTTTTGCATCGTCCGGGTGGCAGGCCGCCAGCCCTATTACGGCGGCCAGTGCTAATGTGAAAAATTTATTCTTTTGCATACAGCAAGTCATTTTTTACGTTATAATTATCTTGAACAACCGCCCTGGGGATTTTGTTCAAAGTCTATATTGGTAATTGCCTCAGAAGCTGGTATTTGTAATACAAAGCCAGGGCAGTTCCAGTTTGCCTGTCCTACCACTGAGGCTTCGCCTTTTGCGCCTATGCGTTTTAATTGTTGCAGGCGGTCGCCGCTTTCAAACACCATTTCCAATTTACGTTCTGCTCTTACGCGGGCTATGATGGCCGCGGCAGTAGCATTTGCGGGCAATGGAGCCAGCGTTCCGCCATAAGCGCGATTGGTGATGTCATTAATATCGGCAATGGCAACGGCCAGGTTCTGGTTCAGCTCTGCCGCGCTCTCCGCACGTATCAATTTCATTTCAGTAATGTGAAGCACAGGCAGCACAAAAACAGGCGCCCTGTATTTTCTTATGCTGTACACATGCTCACCGCTGGCCGTGAGTGAATCTTTATACCAGGCGCTCCTGCGGTCAGAAGCATTGCTGCTTCCGGCCAGGTAGGCAGACCTTGTAATGGGCAGCCCCATAGACTGTTCCGGGTTAACGTTGTTACGCAATGTGCCGAATGATGGGTTTTGCCCAACTTCATTCACCAGCCACCAGATAGCTTCCGGGGTTTTGGTAGCGCCGAACCTGTTGGTCACAAAGTTGGCGGTATTGTCAAACGGGAATTGGTTGGATGCTATCACCATGTTAGCATAAGCGTAGGCGTTAGCAAAATCGTTCATTTGAAAATACACCCGTGCAAGCATTGCCTTTGCGGCCCAGCTGCTGGGATAATTGCCGTTAGTGGCGGGCAGCAGTGTCTCCGCGGCTTTCAGGTCTGCAATGATCTGCTCGTAGGTTTCTTTAACGGTATTGCGCTTGCGCAGGCGTTCAAATTCACCGCTGGTTTGGATAACAATGCCGGGATGGCTGTTGTCCGGAGTGTAACCATACGGTTGTGCGAACATTTTCACCAGTTCAAATTCTGAAAAACCACGCATGAACTTTGCCTGCCCTTCCGCATTTTTGCGATTGGCGTCCGTGCCTATTAACGCAAGGTTTTGCAGTGTTACGTTAGCCCTTTGGATAATGTAGTATGGCTCGCGGTAAATATTGGCTACTGTTCCGTTGGTGGCAGTGGTGCCCAGGTTAAAGATGGACGGATATTCGCCGGTTACAAAATTAACCCCATCTACAAAATCCGACATCAGCTCACTGATGAGCTGAGAACGGCCGCCCCAGAAATTATCGCCGCGAAGCGGCGTATAAGTTGCGTTGAGGATAGCCATTACATCCGCTTCGTTCTTAACGGCCAGCTCCGGCGGCACCTGGCCAATTGGCTTAAGCTCTATCTTTTTGCAGCCAGCCAGCACTACCAGCGTAAATAAGGCTGCGGGAATTATATGTTTAAGTTTCATTGTATGAATTGCTTGATCGTTAGAAAGAAAGGTTGATTCCAAAATTCAGGCTGCGCTGAAGCGGGGGGTTAAGAAAGTTTGCATTGGCGCTCTGGTTCCTTGCCGCATCGTTCTCACCATCGCGACCGCTTTCGGGATCGCCAACAGGGTATTTGGTAAACAGCAGCACATTGTAACCCGCAACAAACAGCTTAGCACTGGTGATCTTCCATTTCTTTAACATGCCTTGCGGCAGGTAATAATTAAATGTAAGCTCCTTCAGCCTCACATAATCACTTGAATATACTTGTATGGAAGAGTTGTGCAACCAGGCATTTCCGGGCTCAAACACCTGCGGAT
>DASYJQ010000061.1:0-3443 GCA_035996265.1 Saccharimonadales bacterium (SeqCode) | reverse complement strand
ATTTTACCGTTACAAAAGGTAATGGTGGCGCTCAAGATAAATTGGTGAGCGAAGCCATAAAAGTACCTGGTGACTTTACTAGAAAACTTCTCAAAATGGATAGAGATAGGTCAGAGCAAGAGAGACTAAAAGCGGAGAGTATTGCTTTAAGGGCAAGCATTGGCATAGCCTGGAGTTCACCTTGTCTTGAGGCGATGTTGCTAACGATACTCGATAGAAAGAATTACTCACGCTACCTTTCAAAAACCTGTAAAAGTATTTTTGAAAGAAATCATATCCCCGAAGACAAACGTAACGATAGTAGTTCGTATGACAGAGTTTTTACTAGGGAAATACTCGATGAAGCAAGAACAAGAGTAGCTGAACTCGACAGTCTTATTCAATTTTTCTGCAGCTAGCCGCAACACCCTGTTGGACCGCTCCTTGTAATGGTCTTATTTATAGAAAAAGTACCAGGACATAATCTTGGCACTTCTAAAACTCTCTTGGTAGCGGCGAGAGGACTTGAACCTCTGACCCCAGGCTTATGAGTCCTGTGCTCTAACCAGCTGAGCTACGCCGCCGTGTACAGGTTCCAAATATAACAGATTTCTCCTCTGTTGGCTAGGGTTTGGCAAACAAATGTTGCTGGGTGGCGAGGATTGTTATCAGCGTCTGACAGTATTCGTTGATATCGGGCGAGATGGGCACTTTTTTGTTTTTCTCGTCGCAGAACATTTGGAAGGTAATGCCGCGGTCGCGCCAACCCAGGCCTTCATTCATGTAGTCCATTAACGCCGGTACCAGTTTATCCAAAGCATAGACGAACTTGGCTTCCTCGTTGTCACGTTTTTCGTAGGCGTGAATAGTTTCGATTAAATCGGGGAAGTCGGGCCAGTCCGTGGCCAGTTTTTTGACGGCCATTGCTTCGCGCTCACGTTTTATGCCCAGCGTTTTGTCGTCGCTGTAGGCGTAGGTGTCGCCGGCATGCACTTCGACGATGTCGTGGGCCAGGGCATAGCGGATGACCGTGTCACGGTCTAATTTCGGGAAGTAGGGCGCTAAAAACCAGGCGGTCATGGCCAGCGCGTAGGAGTGTTCGGCGTCGTTTTCGAAGGTATCCAGGCCGGGCGGTATGTGCAGGCGGCGTTCAATAGACCGGAAGGACAGCAGCAGGTGCTGGAGTTCTATCAGGCGGGTGATATCGGGGCGCGCCGGTTTTGATTTGGCCATAGGGCGATCATACCGCGCTGGGGTGAGGAGTGTAAACCATGCTACGATTAGCGTAAGAGCTATGAAGCAAAAAATAGGAACACAGGCCCAGGCAGTTGATCTCAAGATCATCGGATTTTTTAGGCGCAGCTATATCCCGTTAGCCCGCATCGCCTTGTTTGTGGTGTTTTTTTGGTTCGGATTTATTAAGCTTACCGGCATGAGCCCGGCCGGGCCGTTGGCGGAAGCACTCACTGCCAAAACAATCGGGCTGGAACATTTTGACTTGTTATTCCGGAGCCTGGCACTTATTGAATGCGTTATCGGCATATTATTTTTGTTCCCCAAAGCGGTGCGCGTTACCATCCCGTTACTATTTATCCATATGGCAGTAGTCTGCTCGCCGCTGATAATGGTTCCGGAGTTGACGTGGCAACAGGCCTTTGTCCCGACGTTGGAGGGACAATACATCATCAAGAATATTGTGATCGTCGCCTTGGCGTTCGGTATTGCCGCCAACACCCAGCCGCTGTACAAAAAAGCTAGATAAGTTGGATGAGGCTGGCGTTGGGGATAGAGTCGTGGGGTTGGGCATCACGGAATTCGTCGCTGTAGGGTACACCTTGGGCGGCGCGGCGAAAGGCCCGGCCGAAACCGCCGTGACTAACGACGAGTATGTTATTTTCGGGGCGAGCCTTGATCATGGCGAGCGCCTGGGCGGCCCGCTCTTGCAGAACGGGGATGGTTTCGACACCGGGCAGGTCGTCAATTTCTTTATATATATGACCCTTGCCGAAGAAATCATCGTACGGGGTATCGGTGAGCGGGCCGACATTGCGTTCTATAAACAGGTCCGATACTTCGATTTTATCGGCTGGGAAGCCGGTGGCCTCGGCGATAAGCCGGGCGGTCTCGATGGCGCGGGGCCATGACGAAGCAATAATGGCGTCAAAGGTCATGCCGGCGGCTTTGGCTTGCTGGCCGGCTTGCGTGGCCTGACGGCGGCCCTCGTCGGCCAACGGCTCATTGCGGCCGCTGAAAATATGTTTGACGTTGTCGTCGGTTACGCCGTGGCGAATGAAGAACAGTTTATGCATACCTGATAAGATTATATCTAATGGACCCGATGTACAAACCAGGCAAGTATGTAGTGGCCGTCTCCGGCGGCGTGGATTCGATGGTGCTGCTGGACTTATTGACCCGTATGCCAAGCCTGGAATTGGTGGTGGCGCACTTCGAGCACGGTGTGCGCGAAGATTCTACGGAAGATCTCCGGCTAGTGCAGGCCGCCGCTGTGCACTACCGCTTGCCGTTCGTCTATGCCCGCGGTAACTTGGGCGCCGGTGTGAGCGAGGCCGACGCCCGCGCCGCCCGCTATGCTTTTTTGCATCAGACCCGGCAAGAGCACGGAGCGGCCAGTATCGTGACCGCTCATCATCAGGGGGATGTCGTCGAAACAGCCATGCTTAATATGTTACGCGGTACCGGCCGCCGCGGGCTGAGCTCGCTCAAATCGACCGATACAATCGTCCGGCCGTTGCTGGCGCACACCAAGCAAGAACTTTTGCATTACGCCGCCGCCAATAACATTCAGTGGCGCGAAGACAGCACTAATAGTGACGAGCGTTACCTGCGTAATTACCTGCGCCATCGCGTAGTACCTAAAATGACGCCGGAACAACATGCGGCATTGCTGGGGTATATAGCCAAGGCGCAACAGTTAAATCACGAAATCGATGCGGCGTTGCACCAATATATCCAAAGCGGGGAATTGGACCGCCGGTGGTTTATCATGCTGCCGCACGCCGTGTCCGCAGAAGTTATGGCCGCCTGGCTGCGCTATAACAGCGCTGCGTTTGACCGGCGGGGTATTGACCGGCTGGTAGTTTTTGGTAAAACCGCTATGTCCGGCAAGCAAGCCGACGTTGATAAAAACAGTAAGTTGCATGCAGGTAAAGAACACATCACCTTAGTCGTCAAATCATCTACACCGTAGTGTATAATGCTCTAATATGGATAACGGTAAAAAGAATTTCCGGCCTGCTAATGGCCGTGGCAACAACAGCCGAAAAGGCATGCGTAACGCAGGCTTTGTAGCATTACTAATTTTATTCGGCTTGATTATATGGGCGGCATACGGGCAGGGCAGTACGCTGCAGAACACCTCGCTGTCGTCGGCAATCCGCGACGCGAACGCCGGTAAGTATTCTAAAGTTGAAGTAGACGGCAATGAATTGTCGATCACTAAAAAA
>DASYJQ010000060.1:0-10903 GCA_035996265.1 Saccharimonadales bacterium (SeqCode) | reverse complement strand
CGCTTGTCGTGAATACCAAGCTTCTTTTCAGTAAAGACTTCGGCCGGTAAACCGTGACAATCCCAGCCCCACACGCGTTCGACACGCTTGCCCTTCATCGTCCAGTAACGCGGAACGACGTCTTTAGCGATCGAACTCAACAGTGTGCCGTGATGCGGTACACCGGTAATAAATGGTGGGCCGTCATAGAACACATATGCGTTGTCTTTCGGCCGCATTTCGACCGACTTTTCAAACGTTTTGTGCTTTTTCCAGTATGTTACGAGATCTTTTTCATACTCGTTTGCCCGTCGCCGGGTGCCTTTTTTAAACTTCATATTTGCTCCTTAAAACAAAAAACCATTGCTTCTGTCACCGGAACCCTTGGTTAAGGGCGGTACCATCCGGTTTCCAAAAGAAATGGTTCTTTTAGCGCTTAGTTGTTCGCTGTTCGGCGCGTCCCCGTCGGGTTCTAATATCTTTACAGATTTCTTCCCGCTGCTTCGTGGTTGATAGCCACTCATCTGTTATGTACAGAATGCATGTTGTTACTTTGGTAACACTTTAGAATATACCGCAAACTAGGCGTAATCGCAACTAGCCGCCGTAGGTGTAGCCGGCGACTTCATCCATCAGCGGTAACGGCGTCCCTTGCCAAATGTTGAGCACCGATCCATCATCAGCCAAGGCCATGATAGCCGGATACGAAACAACGTCGTAGATACTGGCAGACGCCGCGCCGTCGCGGGTATTCAGGCTCTGGAGTTCTATCCGTCTGCCCGCCTCGTACTGGCGCTGAAAATCACGCACAAAGGTCTCGATGGCCGTGGCGTGTTCAGAATCTGGTCTGTAAAGGATAAGCAACTTCACCCTCCGAGCATAGCATAGTGAGCTTTTACTCGACAATCAAAACAAAGACCACCCCTAATTTTAACAGGGGTGGTCTTGTGAGACTAACCGTTTACGGCTAGTTACTGTCAGCTTAGCTACAGCCAGTAGTCGAACCGCAGCTAGTGCAGACGTAGCAGGAGCCTGCGCGCTGGGTTTGGTTACCGCAGTTGTAGCAGAGCGGCGCCGTGCTGTCAGCAGCCACAAAGGCGGCTTTCTTCTTGACAGGCTCAGCTTGGAAAACCGTAGAAGCACTCGCGGCGCTCACGGCTACCGTAACTTCTTCCTGCTTTTCGGCCTCTCCGGCTTGGGCGGCCGGGTGCTCGCCAGCTTCTACTAGTTGACCGTCGACAGACTGGTCGTCAGTCAATAGGCTGGTTTGGGAGTCTGGCATATCATCGAGCGACGCCAGACCGAGTTCCAAACGGTCATCGAAGCTTAAGTAGTCTAGCGCCAGGCGGCGGAAGATGTAATCCGTGATCGAGCTGGCCGTGCGGATATCCGGGTCGTCAGTGATACCGGCCGGCGCAAAGCTGCGGCTCATCATGGTGCGGACGTAGCTCTTCAGCGGTACGCCGTATTGCAAACCATGGCTGACCGATACAGCGAACGAATCCATCAGGCCCGACAGTGTCGAGCCTTGCTTAGAAACGCTCACGAACAGTTCGCCAGGCGTACCGTCCTCGTATTCGCCAATCGTAAAGAAGCCCTTCAGGTCAGCAATACGGAACTTGTACGTCTTGCTGTCACGGCGGCGCGGCAGTAAGCGGCGCACAGCGCCCTTCACGACAATCCTGTCGTTCATCAGGTCGGCCACCGATGCCGGTACCGCCACGGTAGCGACAACAGCTTGAACCGGTGCTTCCAGTTTGTCGGCGGCTTTCTTCTTGCCGGAAAGCGGCTGGGCGACTTTACAGTTGTCGCGGTAGATAGCGATAGCTTTGATACCCATCTTCCAGGCGTCAATGTGCAGCTGTTCGATTTCTTCAACAGTTGCGCTTTCGGGCATGTTAACCGTCTTGCTGATGGCGCCCGACAAGAACGGCTGGACTGCGGCCATCATCTTAACGTGACCCAGGTAGTGGATCGAGTTGTCGCCGACGGCGCATGCGAATACTTCAGCGTGCTCGTCCTTGAGGTGTGGTGCGCCTTTTACGGTACCGTGCTCAAAAATGTAAGCGACAATTTCGTCAGACTGTTCCTTAGTGTAACCAAGCGTCCTCAAAGCGCGTGGCACTGTTTGGTTCACGATGGCCATAGAGCCGCCGCCAACCAGGTTCTTGTGCTTAACCAATGCGAAGTCCGGTTCAATACCAGTAGTATCGCAGTCCATCATCAGGCCAATAGTACCGGTGGGGGCCAATACACTTGCCTGTGAGTTGCGCATACCGTATAGCTCGCCAAGTTCTACAGCTTCATCCCAAGCCGTCGTGGCAGCGCTTAGTAATTCTTCGGATACCAAACCGGCGTCAATCTTGGAGACTTCAGCACGGTGCATGCGCAAGACGTTGAGCATGCCGTCACGGTCCTTGCGGTAGCCAGCAAACGGACCAACGCGCTTAGCCATCTTGGCGCTGGTAGCATAGGAGTGGCCGGTCATAAGGGCGGTAATTGCTGCTGCCTGGGCGCGGCCTTCTGCCGAGTCGTAAGCCAGGCCCTGAGCCATCAGTAGCGCGCCGAGGTTGGCATAACCAATACCGAGTTCACGGTAAGCCTTGGCGTTCTTGGTAATGCTTTCAGTCGGGTAAGAACTGTAACCAACCAGAATTTCCTGGGCGGTAAAGATAAGTTCTACAGTGTGCCTAAAGGCTTCGACATCAAAAGTATTGTCTTCCCGTAAGTACTTCAGCAGATTCAGGCTGGCTAAGTTACAGGCCGAGTTATCAAGGTGCATGTATTCCGAGCACGGATTGCTGCCGTTGATACGGCCGGCGTTTGGCGAGGTGTGCCAACGGTTAATCGTCGTGTCGAATTGCATACCGGGGTCGGCGCATTCCCATGCGGCTTCAGCGAACTGATGGAACAGGTCGCGAGCCTTCATGTGCTTAACAGACTTTCCTGTCGTAACGGCGCGCAAGTCCCAGTCCTGGTCATCGACGACAGCCTTCATGAAGTCGTCGGTAACACGCATTGAGTTGTTGGCGTTCTGGTACTGGACGCTAAAGGCGTCAGCGCCGTTCAAGCTCATATCAAATCCGGCGTCTTGCAATACGCGAGCCTTGCGCTCTTCAATTGCCTTGCACCAAAGGAACGTTTCAATGTCGGGGTGGTCGGCGTTCAAGACGACCATTTTAGCTGCACGGCGAGTCTTACCGCCGCTAGCGATCGAACCGGCAGATGAGTCAGCGCCGCGCATAAAGCTAACCGGGCCACTGGCGCGGCCGGCGCTCTTGCCGAGGGCTTCTTCGGAGGAACGGATAGCGCTCAAGTTAATACCGGCACCGGAACCGCCCTTAAAGATCATGCCTTCTTCGACGTACCAGTTCAGGATCGACTGCATGGTGTCTTCGACGCCCAGAATAAAGCAGGCGCTGGCTTGTTGGGCACGCTCTGGTGCACCAATATTGAACCAGACCGGCGAGTTAAAAGCAGCGCGCTGGGTAGCTAGCACGTACTTTAGCTCTTCACGAAAATCCTCTGCCTCGGCGTCGGTTTCGAAGTAGCCTTCTTGCAGGCCCTGGCGGGTTACGGTGTCTACGACACGGTTAATCAATTGTTTTAGAGACTGTTCGCGGTCATCGCTGCCCGGTGTGCCGCAGAAATACTTCTGTGCCACGATGTTTACCGCGTTCAGTGACCAACCTTCTGAAAATTCCACGCCCTTTTGTTCAAAGACCGGTATGCCCGTCGCTGGATTCTTAATGATCGAATCCTGCCGGCTCCACTTTAGCTGGTCGTACGCCTTACTTTTTGGCTGAGTAAATAACCGTCCAACCGTTAGACTGCTGGTTTGTCCCATAATATCCCCTCACTTTTTCGTCCCTGAAGCACAGTCTCAAACGCTTCAACTGGACGTTACCCTTATTGTTTTTTGTAATTATTTGTTTAGAGTCGCGGTTGCCTCTCAAAGCGCCGCTAGCTCCCCCTTAGGCCTTCTGCCCCGTGCTTTTGTTTTACACCACTACGGCGTAATTTTGCAAGCAAATTGGGCTGCTTCCTATGGGGGAACCAGCGACCTTAGACTTTGACAGGTTCGCTGATCTTGCGTTTTCGGATTGTCGACAGTTCACGCTCGAACCCGGCGATATCCTTGAACCGGCGATAGACGCTGGCAAAACGCACATAGGCGACTTCGTTGAGCATGCTCAACCGTTCCATGACCATCTCACCGATTTTAGACGAGCTAACTTCGGGCTCACCGCAGTCGTATAGACACTGTTCTATATCAGCGACAAGCTTCTCCAGCTGCAGGCCGGTAACCGGTGTCTTCTCACAAGACCGATGTAGCCCGGCTAAGAGCTTCTCGCGATTGAACAGCTCCCGGTTGCCATCGTTCTTAACAACGATGAGCTGCGGGCGTTCCAGACGTTCGTACGTAGTGAAACGATATCCACATTCCGGACATGACCGCCTGCGTCGGATGGCAAGGCTGTCGCCTGCGTCGCGTGACTCGATGACTTTCGTATCTTCGCATCCGCATTGGCCACACTTCATGCGCCCCTCCTTATGCTTTGTTTGAATGTACGATCACTACATATAGTGCTTGTGGTATCAATCATAGCTCTATACATAGCGCGTTGCAATACATTTTAGGTCAAGTTGTATTTATTACGCTGGCTTGTCGGTGTCGTCGTGTTCTTTGTGGCGTTTGGTCAGCCGACGGAGGAAAGAAGGCTTCTCCAGCTCGCGGTCGTGGTCTTGCTCATCGTCATCGTCGCTTTTAGCGTGCGATACCGGTTGGCTCGTTTTAGAGGATTCGTTCGAGGCTTTATCGTCAGTGTCTTCAAGCGTCCAAATGTTCGGCATGTTATTGTCCGACTTAAAATCGTCAGCCGCCGGGTGGTCTTCATCGAGGTTCATATCAATCTTAGCCATATCGTCATCGGCTTTGGTGTGTACTACCGATGCGGGAGCCGGATTTATTGGCGCCGGCGCCGCTACCGGTGCGGCCGTGTTACGAGCACCGTACGAAGCATCAAACCCAGTCGCTACCACGGTAATAATAATTTCACCGTCAAGTTCAGGATTAATAGTCGCCCCGAAGATAATGTTAGCGTCGGGGTCGGCAGCATTCGTAATAGTCTCAGCTGCACTGTTAATTTCGTGCATCGACAAATCGTCGCCGCCGATAACGTTAAACAGGATGCCGCGGGCGCCGTCGATCGATACTTCAAGCAATGGTGATTCTATTGCTTGCTGAGCGGCCTGCATAGCGCGGTTTTCGCCGCTGGCCCGGCCAATACCCATTAATGCCGATCCGGCATTCGTCATCACGGCGCGGACGTCGGCAAAGTCGAGGTTGATAAGACCATGGACAGTAATTAGGTCGGAGATACCCTGTACGCCCTGACGCAACACGTCATCGGCAACTTTAAAGGCTTCCAATAGCGGCGTTTGGCGATCAATCGTCTGCAATAAGCGATCGTTCGGGATAATAATGAGCGTATCAACCGTGTTACGCAGGTTTTCGATAGCGCTGTCAGCATTGCGGCGGCGTTTTTCGCCTTCAAAGGCGAACGGCTTAGTAGCAAACCCGATGACCAGGATGCCCATTTCTTTAGCAGCACGCGCCACAATGTGGCCGGCACCGCTACCGGTACCGCCGCCGGCGCCAATAGTAATGAAGAGCATGTCTGCGCCTTCGATAGCCTTTTTGATCTCGTCAATCGACTCTTCGGCGGCTTTTTGGCCAACCGACGGATTAGCGCCGGCGCCAAGGCCGCGGGTCTCATCCTTGCCGATATGAATTTTAACCGGAGCTAACGAATGGTGAAGCGCTTGAGCGTCGGTATTAACGACGATAAACTCAACGCCATCCACGCCAGCTTCGATCATACGATTTACAGCTGCGCCGCCGGCACCGCCGACGCCTACAACCTTAATACGTGCGAATGTTTCTATTGCTGGAGCGACCTGAGGCATGTGCAACCCTCTCTTAATCTTCACTTTATAGCCTGAGTATAGCGTAGGCCCGCTGTGAGTTCAATAAATTTGCGCGGACCATTTGCCGGGCTGGCGATTCGAATACTTTGTGTCTTCAGCTAATTAACGCTTAAAACGACGTATGACCGAATCAACAAAATGTAGTGTTCGGTCGGTTGCCTTGCCATGCGAAGCCGGAACTACCTCTGGTAACAACAGCATATCGAGCTGCATCAAACCTACGGCTGTACAATACGCCGGGTCAGCGACCGTATCAATCAGCCCGCTCATCGGCTGTAATTTTCCGACCCGCGAGGCCAGTTGCAATTGCTCTTTAGCAAATTCAGCAATCCCGGGCAATTTTGCAGTTCCGCCAACCAACACCACACCGCCGGGTAATTTATGAGCACGGTGAATCTTAGTCAGTTCTTTGTTAACAATTTCAAATAATTCTTCGACGCGGGCTTCGGTTATCATGGCGATGTCTTCGGCCTTAAAAATATGGTCCTGCCCATTCATCTTCACCCGGACATCACGCTTGTTTGTCTGGGCCAATGTGGCGAACTGGACTTTAACAGCTTCAGCTACATCGAGATCCGTACGCAACCCAATGGCCAAGTCGTTAGTAATATGCTGACCGCCGACCGGCAGTACAGCCACGTGCTGCACCTCGCCGTCTTCCAGCACTACAAGATTAGTAGTGCCGGCGCCGATATCTATTAATACCGTGCCGGCTTCTTTTTGCTGGCGCTGCAATACTGCTTCGGCAGCAGCTAGGCTGGAAAGTGTCCGGTTATGGACATTCACTTGAGCCTTATCGAAAGCCATATCCAAGTTACGGAGATTGGGCGTGGCGGCGGTTACAATGTGCGTATCAACTTCGAGCCGAACGCCATGCATGCCGACCGGATCTTTAATGTTGTCCTGGCCATCCAAACGATAATTCTGGGCAAAGACCTGGATAATTTCACGATTCGAGGGTAACTGCACAATTGTCGCCGCTTCTTCGACGCGCAGCCGGTCTTCCTGGGTAATTTCGCGGTTGGCGGCGCTGATGGCAATAACGCCCTTGGAATTGAGGCCACTCACATGATTACCGTTAATGTTGACTGTCGCCCCTGTTAAATGCATACCGGATAGCCGTTCAGCTTCGGTAATGGCTTGGGCGATGGCGTCGGCGACATCTTCGATGTGCACCACAATACCCTTGCGCATGCCTAAGTTAGGCGCGCTGCCATGTGCGACAATCGATAATTTGCTGGGATTATTTTGATCAATAATACCCACAACACAGCGAACTGTGCTGGTGCCTACATCGAGGCCCACGTATGGTGTAGAGGCGGAGGAGCCGTGCATATGCTGGCAGTATAGCGCTAACCCTTAGCTCACGGCAAGTGTTACAGCGAAGTTAGTACTTCACAACCGGTTGCCGTAACTAGTACTGTGTGTTCAAATTGTGCCGCCCAGCTCTCATCAACCGTCAATAAAGTCCAACCGTCAGCGGCTTCATAGATAGCATGGCCGCCGAGGGTGGCAATCGGTTCAATAGCAATTGTCATACCTGTTTTTAGCACGGAGCCGTTGCCGGCGTGGCCATAGTTCGGAATTTCAGGATCTTCATGGAGTTCATACCCGACACCGTGGCCGACCAATTCGCGGACAATACCCAGTTTATTCTTGCGGAGCGCGCGTTCGACAGTTGCCGAAATATCGCCAACCCGACAACCGCTACGAACGACGCCAAGCGCATCTTTCAAAGCCCGCTCTGTACCCTTGATCAACCGGGCTGTATCCGGTGTTGTTTTGCCATCAATAGCCACCGTAATACCGGCGTCGGTTATCATGCCCTTATACTTCACGCCAAAATCAAAATTTACGACATCGCCAGCCTTAAATGGCCGGTCGTCAGGGATAGCATGCTGTACTTGGTTATTCACCGATATACAAATAATATCCGGGTAACCATAAAAACCGAGGAACGCCGGCTCGCCGCCGAGCGCTTTGAGTTCTTTTTTAGCAAGCGCTGACATGTCCTTTGGACTTACTCCGGCTGTCGCTTTATCGCGCATCAGCTCTAAAATAGTCGCCAACATCCGGCCGCTCTCGCGCATGGCCGCAATTTCGCTTTCGGTTTTAATGGTTGTCATAGGTCTCCCTAAGTATAACGCTTACTTATCAACGCATTTAAGAATTGCGTCGTGTACGGTGCGTGGTTCCTGGGAGGCATCAATGTCACAAACATGAGCGCCCTCTTGCCTAAGATGCTCGATAATCGGCAATGTTACAGCCCGGTATTCGCTGAAACGTTTGGCGATCGCCTCTTCGGTGTCGTCTTGCCGGCCACGGTCTAGCAAACGCGAACGGACAACGTCCTCTGATGCAGCCAAATGTATAACTGCGCTCAACTGAAAGCGGCCCTTTTCTACTTGGTCCATAAGCCAGTCAGCTTGCGGCACCGTACGGGGGAACCCATCGAGTACAAATTCTTGCTTGGTATCAATCAACTCCAGGACCTTGTCTATCAGGTTGATCATTTCTTCGTCAGATAATAGTTTGCCTTGCAACATGTCGTTACGACGTTTGCCAGTAACTAGTACGCGCAAAATTTCACCGGTCGAGATCCAGGCATAGCCATGTTCGTCGGCTAGAATTTTACCTTGCATGCTTTTGCCGGCTCCGGCAACACCAGTTAAAATAATCACGCTAGTTCAACCTTTCCTTAACCATTTTTGCAATACGCGTTCCATCGGCCTGGGCGCCAACTTTTTGCTTCACGCCACTAATCACCTGACCCATAGCGGCCGGTCCGGTCGCGTCTATACCGGCAATAACTTCGTCAATAATTTTGGTCAGGTCCTCATCGGATAGTTGCGAAGGCAAATATTGTTCGATGACAGTCTTTTCGTCCAATTCTAATTGAGCGCGCTCCGGGCTACCGCCTTGTTTATACAAATCAGCGCTCTCTTGGCGTTTTTTTGCTTCCTTGGCTAATAGCGTGATGATTTCATCATCGCCGAGACCTTCATCGCGAACACCTTTAGCCACTTCAGCATATAGAATGACGCTCTTAAGACCTCTAAGAGTTGTTACGAGCACCTTATTACCTCCCAGGAGCGCTACCTTGAGGTCCTGGTCGATACGTTGCTTCAGCATCTTGGACGTTACCGCTGGCCGAGTTTAATTTTCTTCAGCTTCAAAGCCTTACGCTGTGAGCGAATAATTGCCTTGTTACGGCGTTCGCGCTTGCTAATAGGTTTTTCAAAAAATTGATTACCTTTAACAACGGCGATAACACCGGCTTGCTGTACCTTACGGTTGAAACGGCGCAGGAGGTTTTCCAGCGATTCTTTTGAGTCTTTACGGGTTACTTGGATCATATCAGTTGTATTCTAGCGTAACAGAGGGAACTTTGCAAGCTAAACGACTTGCTTTTTCTGCGCAGCCCGTTGTGATTTCAACACGATACTTTGCAGCTCTTTAAAAATGGCGAATTGCTTGTTGGTGTGGTAAATCTTGGTGTTACCTTGTTTTTCAGAAATCAGGAAGCCTACTTTTTCAAGACGCTTTAATTCGCGCTGAATATTGCCCGCGTCTTCTTTAATGAGTTTAGCAAGACCCCTAACATGAGTTTTAAAGTCAGGATATTTTGCATAAATCACTATGATTTTGCGTCGAACTCGTGATGTGATAAAAACGTCTAACATAAGCTATATTGTCATTCAAACAACGTACATAAAGTATAGCTCATGGCTGGCAGCGTTTTCAACCCTAGATTTCATCTTTCTCTCACAAAACCCATATAATGCAAGTATGCGATACGTGGAGGTACTTGTGGCTGACGCCACATTTCATGGCAGCGAGCCCTTAACTTACGGCTGTGAACAGTCGTTGCCTGTTGGCGCACTCGTTACCGTCCCCCTCCGTAATAAGCGAGTTCTCGGCGTAGTATCGGGCATGGCTCAAAGGCCCGGCTTTACCGTAAAACCGGTTACGACCGTGGCCGTTTTGTCGCCAATACCGGCTCCCATTATGGGTTTGTTTGCCTGGCTTAAAGACTACTACCCAGCACCGCTTGGTGTGCTTACCCAGCTCATGCTGCCAAAACAACTACCTAAGAAACCGCTGGCTGTGGGTGTACTTCCAGATCTTACCACGCCGGATCTGCCAGGGCTTGGCGCCGACCAGCGCCAAGCCCTGGCGGCAATTAAAGACGAGGGACTCCATTTATTACACGGTGAAACCGGTACCGGTAAAACCCGGGTCTATATGGAATTAGCGGGGCGCCAGCTAAAACAAGGCCGCTCCACCATTATCCTAACGCCCGAAATCGGCCTGACCTCTCAGCTGGCCAATGACTTCCGGGCCGTATACGGTGAACGGGTACTCGTAATACATTCCCAATTAACTGATGCCACCCGCGAACGATTATGGCAGTACATACTCGAACAAACAGAGCCGCTTATAATCATCGGTGCGCGGTCGGCGTTATTCAGCCCGCTCAAAAACGTTGGCCTGATTGTCGTCGACGAATCGCACGAAACCGCCTACAAACAGGACCAAGCCCCGTACTACCACGCCACCACTGTCGCCGCCAAGCTCGCTAGTATTCATCGCGCGACATTAGTCTTAGGATCGGCGACACCGCTGGTGAGTGATTACTACGTAGCCGCCGCTAAAAACCGCCCCATCATTCGTATGCAACAACAGGCGGCTGTCGGCGACTTCGGCGAACGCACCGTTCAAGTCGTGGACTTGCGCGAACGCAGTAATTTTACTAAAAGCCCCTACCTTTCGTCAGCTTTGTTGCAGGAAATTACCGATACGTTGAACAGACATGAGCAGTCGCTTATCTTCTTGAATCGCCGGGGCACAGCCCGCGTTGTGTTTTGCGACAAGTGCGGTTGGCAGTCAGCCTGCCCTCATTGTGATACCCCGCTGGTTTATCACGGCGACA
>DASYJQ010000059.1:0-10325 GCA_035996265.1 Saccharimonadales bacterium (SeqCode) | reverse complement strand
GGCTGGACATGTTTGGACAGCAGGCGGGGGATAAGCGTTTTGGCGACAGAACTAGCGTCCAGCAAATCACGGCGCTTGTCACGGATGAGGTCATAAATCTTTTCAGGGGACTCAGCGGTGTAATATTCCCGCTCGCCGCGGCTTTTGACGCTGGCCAAGCCGACGGTAACGAGGTGCTTTAACGCTTCATATGTCGTACCGCGGTTGACTCCGGTCACGGCCGCAATTTTGCGGATCGACACTGAGTCGATTTGCAATAAAGCGGCGTACGTAAGCGCCTCATTACGGTTAAGTTCCAGACCGGTGAGCAGTTCGAGCAGTTCCTTGTCCATTTTCATATACACTATCGTACTCAACACTTTATAATTTGTCAATTTTTTGTTGCCAAAGCCTATTGGCAAATGACGCGATCTTTGGTATAAAGAGTGTTGTTCCTAATACAATATTATGTCAGTCCCAGAACAGAACAATGCATTGCAAATTGTAAACTTCGGCGGCGGTAGCGGCGGGTCGGTTATGGCCGCCGGACTGGTCGAGGCGTTTTCGGTCCGCGATCTTTCAGTTTTACTGCCCCAATCCGACGTGCCTTCTAGCCCAGATCTTTTCGACGGGCGAATTACAGAAGTTCAGGTCACTAATGTAACTCCCGTTGCCGACGGTGGTAGTAAGACGCTTGAAGTGCGTCAAATTTGGGGCGGCCCGGCAGTCGGCGACTCGCGCAAAGTGCTTGGCGCCGTCAGTAGTAACGCTGCCGGTCTGCTATTCCGCGATACCGGTGGCCCTCAGAATACAGGTGGCCGTTTTGGCGCTGAGGCTACACAAGGCACTGTCCGAGACTTTAACGAGACCGTGCTTGGCGCTCTGGCGACAAGCGGTGTATCTACCGAAAGACCAGCGGCTATCTTGGAAGATGTAATCGGCCTGACTAAAGAATTACCAAACGGTTTACGTGGTCATACTTACGGTAATCTTGTACTAACCGCATTGCGACTCGACCACGGGGGTGATATTACATTGGCAGTCAATGAAGCCAGCAGGTGGTTGGATGCCAAGGCTAGAGTTCTCCCCGTAAGCGCGGAATCGCATAACTTGGTTATGTATGACGGGGCTAAGAACCGTATTGTGTACGGTGAGGGTGCTATCGATGATTACGTTGTCGCTGATCCAAGCCGAATAAAAGTATGGCTGGAGTCAGGTAGCGTGAAGAATTTTATCGAAGAAGATCCGCGCAAGGTGCGCGAGTTACTTGAAGCTGGGAAGTTTGCCCCGCGTCCACATGCTACGCCTGAAGCCGTTGCAGCTGTTGCCAATTCTCGCGTAGCTATGGCAGGCCCGGGCAGTCCCATTACCTCGCTGCGTCCGGCTATGCAGCCACTAGGCATAGCGGGCAGCATGGCTGTACAACAAGAGCGGGGCGGTTTGTGGGTGGCAATAGCAAATCTTGATACTGAAGAATCTACACCAGATTTGACACTCGAAGGTTACTTAGGTTGGCTTGAAGAAGACGTTGAACGTCCGTTTTCTTATGTCATACACAACGATCCAACTCATGAATTGCCAGAGGGAAGTACCAGAATACAAAGTGATCCTGAGAGAATAAAGATTCGTGATGCCATAGCTATTGGTGCTGTACTTGTAGGTGTGAACGCTACAAAGAACCCCAACGACCCGATCGCGCATTTACGGGCTGGCAGGTATCATAACACCTGGAATATTGCCGATGCACTTCAGGCGCATGTGTTGCCGGAAGCTATGGCTGCTGCAGCATAAGATACGCTTAATATGAGAGAAAGAGGCAGCCTTAGCTGTCTCTTTTAATTTCTAGCGGTGTGCGAGCTGGCGTCGGCTGGCGGCTCGCAAATCGCTGAACGAAGTCTGAGGCGTAATGAGAAGCCCGGGTTTGTATTTACCCGGTGCGTAGAGCGGTTTGAAGGCGACGATACCGCTCGGGAGTGCTATGGTTCGGCGCCGGCTGGCCGGAACTTTAATCGGCGAGACGCTTATATCGCCCAACCCCCACACTATGCGTACGCGGTCCCGCAGGTGTTCGGGTATGCCTTCCAGGCGGCGGGACTCGGGTGCACTGGCGCGCTTTACCAGTGCTCCTGTTGCATGGGGAGCCGGCGGTAGGCCCTCATGGGAGTAACTGCGATCGTCAAGCAACTCGACGCTACCGCCGTGAATGACAGCTATAGTTTGACCGTTTTCATCTAAGCCGGCTACAGGGAAGGTGCCATTAGGCGCACGCCAATCTCCGATATGCGGACCTTTTTCTTTCGGCCCGGTCATAACTTCGGTGTATAAGTAACCGTTGGCGCCATTCTTTTGCCTGGCTTCTTCCAGCCCTCTGCGAACTTTTACGAACTGCCACAGCGGGTTTTTGCCATGGGTGAGTCCGACGGTTGGTGCGGTTACTTTTTCGGCCCACACTAAGAGGTCGCCGGCATCATCGTAGAGCGTCGCGCGACCACGGCCATCCCCAATGAAGCGGTCGCCGAATTCAGTAAACTGGTCGTCGCCTAAGAGACTTTCGACATCAGAAAGTGGATCAAAAAAACCGTCATGTGCCTTTGCCTCGGCTTTGGATGCTTCAATTTGAGCCGGTGAGACGCCGTAGCGGGCGGCCTCGCCTTTTAAGAGTTCGACATTTTCACTGACAATACCCATGGTGCCGTCCCAGTCGACGGCTAATACTTCATCAACTTCAAAATGGGGTACATATAATTCAGATAGGGCTTCAGACCCGTAGCTATCAAGGGCTGCCATAATTTATCTTATTATACCATAATTATCTTGGTAAGTGACCCTGTATTATAGATATAATGACAGGCATAGAACAGCAGATTTTTAAGCGCGGTAGCACAACGTACTATTGGAGTGCTAAGTTTTTCCCGAAGGGCGTCCGTAGCGACGTATTCAAGCTATATAGTTTTGTCCGCATCGCCGATGATTACGTGGATAGCATACCGCAGGAAGCGGATAAGTTTTACGCCTTACGCGCAGCGTGGGAAGCCGCGGCGTACCAGCCGGCCTTTGATACGGTCGTCCACGCTACTGATTCAACAGACGAGCGCATCATTAAGAATATTGTTGCAGTCACGCGAAAATACCATTTTGACCAAGCATGGATCAAAGCGTTTCTTGATGCCATGGAATCCGACCTGTCGCCAGCATCGTACGAAACGTTAAACGACACGCTACGCTACGTACACAGTTCAGCCGAAATCATTGGCCTGATGATGAGTAAAATTATGGGTTTGCCCATTGCTGCATACGAAGCCGCGCGTTTACAGGGCCGCGCCATGCAATGGATTAATTTTATCCGCGATATCGCCGAAGACAACCCCATGGGCCGGTTATATTTCCCGCAGGAAGATTTAAAAAGATTCGGGCTCAAGGATCTACAGAAACAGACAGCGCGTAAAAACCCCGATGCTTTCCAGGCATTTATACAATTCCAAATCGAACGCTACCAGTCCTGGCAAACCGCGGCTGAAGCGGGCTACAAGTATATTCCGCGCCGTATGCGTTTGCCGTTGCAGACTGCCGCTAATATGTACGGGTGGACCGCTAGCAAGATAGCAGACGATGCTTTGGCAGTATTTGAGGGCAAAATTAAGCCCACCAGAGCCAGGGTAGTCGGCCGTGTTCTGCAAAATTTGTTAAGAAATATTGTTCACAATTAGATTATTTTGTTGTACAATAAGTAATTCTTATGAGTATAGCAGTAGAAGTTGAGCCAAGTTTAGTAGGCATACCGCCAGCACGGATTGTTGAAGCCGCCGGCACACTGGCTGACCGTGTCGCCCATCCGGCATTCGACGCCATGGCTGGCATTCATCACGAAGTACTCCCGCCGAGCGATGACTTGGGTACACGCCTTGGCGCTCTCGGTGTAATGTCTGATTATTACGACTTACGTGGCAAACAGGGCGGGGTCGAACGCCAAGATGTGAATATGCAGGCAATCACCTGGGCCGATATGCCCGGCATGGCCGGCATCGACAAGCCCGGCAGCCCGGTAGCAAAAGTGTTCATGGGATTGGGCGAGGCAAAAGGTATGGTCGGCGTGACGTTACCGAAAGATGATGTCAAATATAGGGCTGCCGGCGCCCTCGGCGCCTTTGGGTTGTCCGCACTGCACCGTGTGCAATGGATTCACGGCCACGAACTTAGTCTGCCAGTCGGTGGGAGTTTGCAGCCGTCAGTGCCTAATCCAGAAGCTCACCCGGCACTCCAGTCTAAAGAGGGCTTCTTCTTTACGCTTGGCGCCGACCGCCCGGTAAAGGCGGCCGAGCAAGCCAAAGTCGCCGGTTACGCCCCCGAAGCAAAAACAGAACATGACTTGATGGTGGCAGGTGGCCGTTATGTATTGCAAGGGCGCAAGTATACCGAGACGCGATATGATTTGGGCAACCCCGGCTATGCAACTGAAGGCGACGTCGGGGCCAGCGTTGTCGTCCAGGAGGAAAAGGGCGGTAATGTCGTGATGAAACACTACTTTGCGCCGACCCCTAAGACTGCCGAGCGCAACCGTGCACAGACGCAGCACACCTACACATTGTTACGAAACCAACTTGGCAGTGAGATGAATGGTGACAAGCCATTGTTAAACGTCGACGACCACGTGCTGGTCGGTACAAACTCTATTTACGTACCGTTCCAGAGCAATGCCGCCACCGATCAGCTGCGCATGCGAGCTGGCTGGCACACCGACCTTACGGCCTTTAGCGCCGATATGGGCGGCATTAACCGCCAAGCAGTACAGCTCCTGCCAGAGATCCGTTCCGATATCCGCCACCTGACGATGCTGGGCGATTCGATTCTTGCCGCATCTCAACACCCCGAAGCCGCCAGGCGGTAGAATTCCTTACTGCTTTTGACCTAAGTTATACGCGCGCAGCACTCTGCTTTTGCCGGTGCAATTCAAGCACAGCTTTGCGGCTGTGCTTTTTTGTGTAGCGTTGGAATTCGCGGATGGCAATAAATATCACCATGGCAGCAATGGCGTACAGCCAGTCGACAGCCGTAAGCGGCCCGGCCTTGAAGTACGGCGCAACCCACGGGTTATATAGGATGTTCATGACGCAGAAGAGCGACAGGAGCATGGCCAGCCACAGCGATCGGTTATGGAACTGGTAGCGCGTGAACAAGCCCTGGCGGCTGCGGCGTTGCAGGATGTTAGCCAGCTGGCACAGGACGATCGTTAGGTAGGTCAGGCCCATAGCCTGCAGGTGTACGGGCATGGCATCGGTAACGTTTTTGATGTCGATGCCATTACGAGCATAGAACCACAGGTAGTTGGTGAAGGCGAAGCCGCCGATTAATATGCCGCACCACGACAGGTCGATAATCGACCACAAGTTGAGGATGTGATCTTTCGGGTCGCGCGGCGGTTCGCTCATAAGTTCGTGGTCGGCTTTGTCGCCGCCTAGCGCGGCAATAGGGAACAGCTCGGCGATTAAATCGATAGCCAATATGAGCATCACCGAAATAGCCAGCGGCGCACCGAATATCGTGGCTGCCGCCAAACTCAGCAGGTTTACGACCAGCTCCGCAGCGTTGCTGGTGAAGGCGCTCAGCGCCCCCTTACGGATGTTTTGGAATATAACCCGCCCGGCTTGCACCGTACCGACCAGCGTATGGAAGCTGTCGTCCAGCAGTACGATCTCGGCGGATTGCTTGGCGACATCGGTGCCGGTTACACCCATTGCCACGCCGATATCGGCCTTTTTGAGGGCCGGGGCATCGTTGATGCCATCGCCGGTTACGGCCACTACGCGGCCGCTATCTTGCACCAGGCTGACAATGCGCATTTTGTCTTCGGGGGCCACGCGCGAGAATATAACGCCACCGCGTATCGCCAATTCCAGCACCCGCGTATCGCTCAGGTGGGCTAGTTCTTCGCCCGATATTACGACGATATTGTCGGCGTTTTCGGCGAGTCGCGCCCGCACGGCAATCGCTCTGGCGGTCGGTGCGTAGTCGCCGGTTACAATGGCGACCTTAATATGCGCTTTGCGCGCGGCGTCCATGGCTTCAGGGACCTCGGGTCGCAGCGGGTCAATCATCGAAACCATGCCCAGCCATACCAGGTCAGTCTCGGCGTCATCGATCTTCAGCTTTTGTGCCTTCGTGCCGGCCGGCATTACCCGGTAAGCGACGGCCAGGTTGCGCATTGCTTCGTTGGCCAGGGATTCGTTGCGGCCCAGCAGGAATTTGCGGTCGGCCGGATGCAGCTTGCGGACTTTGCCGTGGTCCCAGATATGAGTACAACGCTCCAGAATGCTTTCCGGCGCGCCTTTGACGAACAAATGCAGCTTCTTGTGCGGCCCGTATTTACGCAGCGAACTCATGCGCTTACGGGCAGAGTCAAAGCCGAATTCGTGTAGCTCAGTATATTTTTTATCCAGCGCGATGGTGTCGATGCCGGCTTTTTGGCTTAGCGCCACGATGGCTCCTTCGGTCGGATCGCCCAGACAGTACCAGGTGGCGTGTTCGGCGTCAGGCGGATTCACGCGGGCATTGCATGCCATGGCCGCCGTTTCAAAAAACAATTGCAATTCTTTAAGTGTGTCGCCGGGCAGGGGTTCGTTTTTAGCATCCAGTATCATGCCCTGCGGGTCATACCCTTTGCCGCTCACCATGTAAGTAGTGTGGCTGACGAGCAATTGTTCGACAGTCATTTGGTTTTGAGTCAGCGTGCCGGTTTTGTCGGTACATATGACGCTGGTGGCGCCCAAGCCTTCGACGGCCGATAGCTTTTTGACCAACGCCCGCGCCCGGGCAAGCTGTCCGGCGGCCCGCGCAAGAGCGGTGTTGATCTCGGCCGGCAATCCTTGCGGAATTATCGACGCGGCAATCCCGATGGCAAACAGGAAGGCGTCCTTAACGGCCAACCCGCCGTGAATCGCAATCGGCAGCAATATCAGGCATAAAATAACCGTGCCTTGTGTGACGCGGGTAGCAATGTTGTTCATTTCTTTTTGCAACGGGCTGTCTTCTTTGACGGTGTCCTGGCTGAGCGAGGCAATGCGTCCCAGTTCGGTATGCGCCCCGGTGCCGACAACCACGCCGTACCCGTGGCCGGTCGCAACAGTCGTACCCATGAACAACAGGTTGTGTCGGGCGGCGAGAATTACATCAGCGCTTAAGGCGTGTATAAACTTGCGGGTCGGGCTGCTTTCGCCGGTCAGGGCGAAGTCGTTAGTCGTGAGCTCTTCCTCGGTCAGCGTCCGCAAGTCTGCCGGTACGTAATCGCCTTCTTCTACATAGACAACGTCGCCGGTTACGATTTCGGAGGAGGAGATTTCGATGAGTTTTCCCCCGCGCTGCACATGGGCCGATGCCACGATGAGTTTTTCAAGCGATTCCATAACTTTTTCAGCTTTGAATTCCTGCAAAAAGCCGATCGTGGTGTTAAACAGTACAATGGCCATCAGCACGACCGCCGTCCGGGCATCGCCAAGGTAGAGCGCCAGGGCACTACTAACGGCCAGCAATAAGATCATTAAGTCCCGGAACTGACGCAGGAATTTACGCCATGGCGGGTCACGGTGCTTAGTATTTAAGGAGTTAGTTCCATTAGCGGATAGTCGCTCTGCGGCTTCGGCGGCCGTCAAACCGTCCTGCCGGCTGCCAAGCGCTTGCAGCACCTCTTCGGATTCCATGCGATAATAATCGACTTGTTTCGGGGGAGAAAGTTCGCTCATACATAAGCATTATACCTGTAAAGTTCAGATGTGACAGATACTTGAAATTGTATTGTAGTTATGCTATTATAAAATCAAATGTTAAGAATAACAACGACACCGAAAGTACCAGGTCGGCACACTACCGAATCTCTTGCAAGGGAAAAGGCCGAAGCGCTAAAACCGCCGGCACCGGAAAAACCGAAGAAACCGAACGTTGATATCGGGATAGCACGCGGCCGGAGGCGGATTGCAATTGGCCTTAGCGCGCTTGCGCTTGCTGGTACGGGAGCCTTAGCTACCGTGGCCGTAGAATCGTTGAACAAGCCAGAGGCCGGCTCTCCTGCGCCAAAGACGCCCGCGGAACAGCTCGCCAATCCGTTTGACCAGTGCGGCATCGTGAGTGCTATCGACAAGCACCACAAGACAGATAAAGGCAAGGATCCCACCACTACCGTGACGATCCAAGTTACGGCTCCGCTCAGTAGTACGGCAGTACAAATCTACAAGCAGAACAAAAACAATCCCAAACTTAAGTGGGCTCCGCCAGTGGGTGTCGGCGTGGTGCTTGATCCCCAAAAGCCAAGCGAAATAGTTCCCCTTGGCCCAGTTGCCGATGACAACCACCCCGGCGACAGTGACGTCGCAAATGGTATCGGTCAGTTTAACTTATACCCGCGCACCGACCTGGCACCGGGCACAAAAGTTGGCGTGTACATTCTGAACACCGTTCAGGCCGAAGACAACGGCTTCAAATGGGAACTTGCCGGCGTTACGCCCTGCGGCGAGCTAGAAAAGGGCGCCGACGGCTGGCAGCTATATACTGGCGATCACCCTCCTATGGCCCCCCATGTTGAGTCGGTACCTTTAGCAGTAGTCCCAAGCACCACCCCGACACAATAGCACCGCGCTAGGGTATACTAGTGTATATGAGTGAGCGACTCGTTATTATTGACGGCAAAAGTGTGTTTTACCGCGGGTATTACGCCATGCCTAATTTGACCACCGGCGCCGGCGTTTCGACCGGCGGCGTCTATGGTTTTGCCACGATGGCGCTGGAAATCATTAAACGTCTCAAACCAAACTACGTCTGCGTCGCCTGGGACAAACGCCACACCAATATCCGGTCGCGTCTGGCGCTGTACCCGCAGTACAAGGGCAATCGCAAATCGCCGCCAGACGATTTTTACGAGCAGGTGCCTATCTTGCACGAATTGCTTGAAACGCTCGGCTGGCCGTTATATGAAATGGACGATTACGAAGCCGACGACATCATGGGCGCTTTTGCCAAGCAAGCCAAGGCCAAGAATATTGAAAGCTTTTTGATCACCTCCGACCTTGATGTTCTGCAGCTGATCAATTCGCACACGCATATCTATACCCTCAAAAAAGGACTGAGTAATATCGAATTGTTCAACGAAGCGTCCTTTACCGAAAAGTACGGCGTTGGCGCCCACCAGTGGGTGGACGTGAAGGCCTTAAAGGGTGATTCGTCCGACAACGTTCCCGGCGTGGCCGGCATTGGCGAAAAGACGGCCATTGAATTGATCCAAAAGTATAAAACCCTGGACGGCGTCTATGAAAACGCCGAACTGTTAAAGCCGACCCTGCGCGACAAGTTGCTCAAAGATAAAGACATGGCTTACTTGAGCCAAAAGCTGGTCACGCTGATGGTCGACGCGCCCATTGAACTCGATTTTAAGAAGGCTAAATTAAATGACGGGCCGACGCCCGAATTCGTGGCAATGCTCCGTAAGCTGGAATTCCGGACGTTGCTGCGCGAAGCCGAAGCCCAAATGACCAAGGATGCCGCCGGTGAAAGCGCCATCATAGCGCCGGGCAGGGAGCTGGCCCCGGCCGTCGAAACAGTGTTCCAAGCTGCGGATTTTAAAAACGACCGGCCGCGCGTCGTCACGCTCAACCCCGAAGCCAGCGAACTGTGGATGAGTGCGGCCCCGGATAAGTATTCAGTCGTTCGCCTGGAGGATGTACAGCCGGAACACACTGCCGCTTTGGCAACCGGGCCGCTCGTTGGCCACAACTTAAAAGCTGTTTTTCGTGCCCTATTAGCTTTTAAACATGACTGGCAGGGAACTGTCGGGCATGATACGCGCATCGGCGCCTTCCTGCTTAATTCGCTGGAGCGGTCGCGCGAGCTCAGCGATATCCTGGGCCGCCCGGTGCACCTGGAAGAACCTTCCGAAACTGTCGCCGCTATCTGGAAGGCTTACGCCGAACAACAGGAGAGATTCAAAATGCTCCCCACAGTCGCCAGGTTAGCCAAACAAATTGAATTTCCGTCGATCTACCTGCTTGCCAAGATTGAGCACCGCGGCATTCTGCTCGACAGCGCCTATCTCGAAAACATGAGCGGGGAATTCGCCCGCAAAATTGCCGTACTGGAACGCAACATTTACGCCAAGGCCGGCCAGGAGTTCAATATTGCTTCGCCGAGCCAACTGGCTATGATTTTGTTTGAAAAACTTGGCTTGCCGACGGCCGGCGTCAAAAAAGGCAAGACCGGTTACAGCACCGGTGCGAATGAGCTTGAAAAACTGCGCCTGTTGCATCCCATCGTTGACCTTATTACCCAGTACCGCGAATATACCAAACTCAAGAGTACCTACATAGACG
>DASYJQ010000058.1:0-2991 GCA_035996265.1 Saccharimonadales bacterium (SeqCode) | reverse complement strand
AAGGAGACCCCAAACGAGTTCAGACGGTGATGGCACTGCACGGTGGCCGTACTATAGAAGTGTCAGACGAAGTGTTTAGTCCTCAAGTGATAGAACGTCTTCGTGACGAGCAGGGTCAACGACAACCAGGCGCTGTTAAGCGTGCTGCAACTACTGTCGTAGAGGGAGCCCGTACTGTTCGCGAATCCGCCCGTAGAAAATTCGATGGCCTCGCCTATCAGCGGATTGAGACTTTGGACCGTGAGGAGCAGTTAGCGCTACCTGCTGGCATTGAAGCGACGCTCGCGGATGAAGATGAAGTAATTGATGGTGAATTAGAGGTAGTTGACGCCGAGTTAGTTGAAACCGACTGGGATAGCGCCACGGGAGAGTATGGCGATTCGACGGCAGAGCCAGGAAGTCGTGGCCGTTTGCGCGACGCCGTTGGTGGTGCTGTTGAGCGTGGCCGTACTGCCGTACGACAAGGCGCTGTTGCGGTTGGCCCAAAGGCGGCAAGGGTTCAACAACACGTGCCTAGACTGCGAGCGGCTTTACAAACTAAAACTGCACGCAGGGTTATCGATGCGGCGACTATAGCAATGCCAGGCGGTGCGGCCATTCCTCTTGCTGAGCTAGGCCTCCAGCATGCGCTTACCCTGACCGAGGTCATAGGGAAGGCCCATAGCGAAGCAGCCGATCAAGGGCTTGATGAAAACGCTGCGGTGGAAAAAGCAGTTGCCGATCACCTTGAAAGCCAAGCACGCAAGTTTAACGGCCGTGTAGGCGATGTGATTGACCTAGCCAGGAATTTCCGCGCTCTCGGCCGGGCAGGTGAAGAGATAGATAGTGAGGCCCTTGATGCGGCTATATTAGGTGCTGCACGGGTGGTACAAACCCTGGGTACTAAGGGAGCAGTAGTCGGAGCAGCTATGGAAGCGACGGCAGCACTTTCACCGGCAGCTACCGCGCTTATTAATAAGCGTAGACGCGGTGAGCCTATCACCTCAGCCGATTGGCGTGCATTTGCTGGCGAAGCAGCGTTGGCGGTGGCGGAAGGTCAGTCTAGGTTTAAGTTTTTGAAAATTGGAGCAGGCATAGTGAGGCGCCAGATAGAGCGACCTGGCTCAGGCACAGAAGTTGAGCCGACTGGTAGTCAGGCCTAGTAACGATAGCGTTCGGGCTGACCGTACGACATCGCCGCTTGGCCTAAATGTAAGCCCTATTTTGTAGTTGTTTCAGACCTGCTATGATGCCTATCAGGAGGCTATTATAGTCGACAGACAGCTTATCCAGTAGTATATATGTCACCAATCGCAGTGGGCAGAATACTCGAGTGGGGCTATGCGCATCCCCGGATGCAGGCGTTCTTTGTTGCTTTGAATCGGCATGCGGTGCCATGGGCGATATACGCCGGGACCTCCGTTACCATACTGACCGGTTCCCGGACAGCCAACGATCTCGATATTATTATTCCGGAGTATTGCTTAGGCACTGTAACTTCACTGGCGCCGAAGAGCCACAAAGTAGTTCTGCTATTAACAGAAAAAATGGTATGTGGCGATGGCGTTGCCCTGCGTTTTCCTAGGCGGGGGCTGACGTTCTTATTAGACGGTGTGCTAGTAGAGATTATCGCATCAGGTACAGCGCGTAGCAGGACGCATATGTATAATTGCGCGCTGACGCCAATGGCCATCGTGCATCGCATGGTGTGCACCGTATCAGGAACAGCCGTGTATATTGCCAATCCGTTTGATGTTGTCGCGGGCAAGGCAATTATGCAGAGGAATGCGACTATCGGTAAATTCGACTTCAATGATTGCAAGGCGATTGTTCAATGTTGCCAGCCGTCAGGTGCATACTGCCAAGAGCGGGCGTTGGAAATGGGGTTGGATGAACGCGTCTATGATTTTATGGAGCTGGCAGGCCTGTCAGCGTTTATCAACAGCGTTCCTACTATGGTGGCGGACGATCCCAGCAAAGCAGTTCTACGAATAAAAACAGACCCCTTGCGCTCGGTGAGGCAAGGGGTCTGTCGGGCTGTGGAGCCGGGCTAGTGCGACGTTTGGCTTAGTAGTTGTGCGCGACTAGTCCGAAGAAAACCAGGATCAATGCAATCCATATTACTACCAGCGCGGTTAGCCGAGGTTGGTCGGTGCTAACGGCTTGCACGGTGCGCTTTTTGCTGGCAGGTTTTCCCACATTTGCTTTCTTTGTCGTTGATCGAGGTTTCTTTGCTGCGGCCATATTATATCCTTTGTCTGACTAACGAGTCACACTAATGGTTACGCCACCTTCAGCGCTTGGTGCAGCGACGGTGAAGCGGTTAGAAGTGCTTTTAGCAATTGTGTAGCCGGTTTCGTAGGTGCCTGAAGAACAGTCGGCGCCAGAAGCTTTAGTGCTGTTCGTTGGATCGAGTGGCAGGTCGGCAATGTCGGCGGGGACAATGTCGGCACAGAGGTCGATATGGCCGGTGCCAGCACCAATTTGTACTGCGGAAGTAACTGCCGACAAGCTTGGCGGTACATTGCCACTGTGGCTGGATTCGTATTCGTAGATAGCGTCAAGGATAGCGGTGACGTTGGAGCTGCGCTGTGAGTTGCGTGAGTCCTGGAAGTGTTGGTTCGGGTTAATGGCTACCAATGTAATGGCTAGCAGGATTGCCAGGATACCAACAACGACGAGGATTTCAACAAGGGTGAAGCCTTCCTGGCGAGCTTGGGAGGTAATATTTCGGAGACTGCGTATATTCATGTTAGTTAACCATAACCTTTTTTAATTAATATCTCTATCATTGTAAAAAATCTCACAGATGTCAACGACAAAATGTGATATATGGTATTGTGATTACTACAACGGCTCGATAGTTGCAAAGTTGACTTTTTTGCGAACAGTTACGTCCTTGAGGAAACGCTCCGCCAGGACGTCCATAGTTCGCTCTTTGCCGGTGAAATCGTAGGCAGCGACGGGCGTGATGGCGATTATTTTGGCGGCCTCACTGGCGCGCAGGGCGTC
>DASYJQ010000057.1:0-1538 GCA_035996265.1 Saccharimonadales bacterium (SeqCode) | reverse complement strand
GCTGCTGCCCGTATAACGTCAGGCTTTGGCATGCGCATGCACCCACTGCTCGGTTACAGCAAAATGCACAAGGGCGTCGATTTCGGCGCCCCCACTGGCGCGCCGATCTTCGCCGCCGGTAATGGCACGATCGAGGATATCGGTTTCCGCAGCGGCTATGGGCGTTACATACGCATCCGTCATAATGGAACGTTGGAGACAGCCTATGCTCATATGAGCCGCTTTAACGCAAATCTGTTTCGTGGTGCACATGTCAATCAAGGGCAGGTCATTGGCTATGTCGGCATGTCAGGCCGTGCAACCGGACCGCATCTGCATTTCGAAGTCCATGTCGCTGGTCAGCAAGTGAACCCGATGAGCGTCAATCTACCCTCAGGTCGCATTCTGGACGGCAAGCTGCTGACGGCGTTCAAGCAGGGACAATCCCGTATCAAACAGGAATTTGCCTCCCTGGTTGGACGTACGCCCCAGACGGCAACAGGTGCGCGCATGATACCGGCCTCCGCCTCCGGTCCCGTTTTTTCCCCTAATCTGACCGCAAGTTGCGGCTCCAAGGGCGGTTGTTAACCAAAAAATTTATAGCGGCGTCGGTGCCTCGATTTTTGCGTACGGCGCGGCTTAGTTATTTGCCGACGCATTCCATTATTGGCAGCCGATATATCAAGGGTGCTGACGGCGGTAATCTTATTTTCGATATTGTGATGCTGCCGGTTGAGCAGTTCCAGCGCATGCGCTCGAATGTCGGGCTTCAGCATGTGGCGGCTCCGGCCTTGAAGCTTGGGCCTCAACTCGCGCCCAGTTTTGTTCTTGCCGACGCCAAAGAAGTGATTGTGCCGTGCGATGAACCCGATCCAGAAAATTTTGCCAAAAATTATTTCATGAAGGCGTTTGGCCTTATCACTCTTTCGGAACCCGCTTTTCAAAACCTGGGTAACGAAACGTCCCACGAACAGGATAAATTACCCTTTTTAATATCTGCCAAAGAATGCACGTCCGAGGAGTGAATCCTTGCCCTCTTTACCCTTCGGCACCGTGGCAATGCTTATACTTTTTGCCTGAGCCACAGGGGCACGGGCTGTTGCGCGGCGTGCTATGCCATGTGTCGGGGTTTTTCGGATCGAACGTAGTGTGTGCCGGTTGTTGCGCCGGTGCTGGGGTGCCACGAGCTGCCGGTGGAACAAACCCCTGATGTTTTGCTGGGTGACGCAAGACCATGCCGTCGGGTAGGGCGTGAGCCTCATCGGGTTGTGATGGGATTGCGTCGGGTGCTGTACCGCGTAATTCCTGCATCGCCACCTGACGCGCCATAATTTCCTCAAGCGAGGGTAGGCGCACCTCGGTATGCATCAGTGACTTCGTTACCTGCTCGCGTACATGGTCGAGCATGATTTGGAATAGGCCGAACGCTTCGCGGCTATATTCATTCAGAGGATCGCGCTGGCCATAGCCGCGCAGATGAATGCCCTGCCGTAACTGATCAAGCGCGAGCAAGTGGTCTTTCCATGCCTGATCAAGTGTGCCGAGAAGAGCGGCTTTTT
>DASYJQ010000056.1:0-1573 GCA_035996265.1 Saccharimonadales bacterium (SeqCode) | reverse complement strand
ACAGGGCATTACAATTTTCACGCCGCAGTTGCGCTCAGTGGGGTGACGACAGCCTGTACCGCCGCGCGGATTTCTTTAATCACAAGTAACCGCACCTATAGCAAGGCATTCGGCGTCAGTTCTCCGCCGGCCGGCATGGAGCTTAATATTGCCGTGCTTGGTGCCGATATGGATGCCGGCGACACGGCCTTCATACAGATCCAGGTCGACGGCATGGCCGGAGACACTGTCGATACTAACGGTAATCCGTCCTATTGCTGGTTTTCCGGCCATCAGATTTAACTGCGCGCATCATCGCTGAGCGCCGCTCTTTAGCCCCGCCAAATTCCTCCTTTCCTGAACGAACAAAGGATCCATACCCATGAAGGTATTTGCTCATTTGCGCGCCTTTGGACTCCTAGCGCTGATGGCGCTATCGCCGGTTTTTATTCCCGCCGCAGATGCCCAAACTTCAGTGTATCAGCTGCTGAGCAACGCCGGGGCGTCTGGGCCCGTCATCAACCCATCTGCGGGTAGTTACCTCCTCACCTTTAGCGGCACCTTCGGTGGCGCCACATTGACGCTCACCGAAACGCAATCAATCGGCGGAGGCACTAAAACGTTTGGGCCTTGGACAAGCGCGCCAGACCAGCCATGCATTCCCGTTCCTGCCGGTGCATCAGTTCAAATGACAGTCTCTGGAGGCTCTCCTAGTGGGCTATATGCTATATTAGGGGGGACTGGGGGGAGTAGCTGCAGTAGTGGAGCTAGCGGGGGTGGTCCAATCACTGCTGCGTCTGGTGCCATAGTCGATCTTGGTGCCCAAGCAGATGCGGTATGCTCAACCGATACTGGATTATGCTCTCTCGTTGCGCTGGTAAAACGCCTTAACCAGATCGCGGACGCAATTGGGGTTAGCAACCCATCACCCAACACGCCAAGCCGTAAAAGCGCGCTCACCAATTCCGTTGTCTCCATTATCTCATCACAGGCGGCAATTTTTGATTGGTATCATTGCAGCAACCCGAACGGCTCTGCGATCTATCTCCAGGTGTTCGATGTGGCGACGGCGGGGGCTGTCTCCCTTGGGTCCACGGCGCCCACTCTATCGCTTCGGTTTGAGGCCAACGCCGCAGCCAATATCTCGCGGGCCGGGTTGACCTTTATCAACGGAATTCAAGTTGCCATCACTACCACGGCGACTGGTAGCACCGCGCCGGGTACGGCGGCTGACTGCAATTTTGGCTATCGCTAACAGGTATATAGGCACATGAAGAAGTTTCTCACTGCGGCGCTACTTTGTTTGGCGTGGGCAACGCCGGCGAAAGCGGCGTGGACTGTGAGCGTCGCCGGAACTTCCGCGACTGGCGTTATCGCCACAGCGAGCTACACACTGACGCTTTCCAGTTCTATTCCGGCCGGGCATCTTGCCATTGTTCCGGTCGCCGCCCGTGTTGGTACAGCGACCACGCTTTCTTTTGCTAATAATTGCGGCGACACATTTCATAGTCACGCGCCGGAAAACCTCAACGGTCAATTCATCATGCAGGTTGGTTGGGTGGTTCCGACCTGCCCGATGACCAGCACGACAGTT
>DASYJQ010000055.1:0-21102 GCA_035996265.1 Saccharimonadales bacterium (SeqCode) | reverse complement strand
CTAACCCGCACCAGCCACGCCAGCACTTTGACGAAGAGGCGCTTGTACAACTCGCTGATTCGATTAAACGGTATGGCATCTTGCAACCTATGGTTGTGACGCCGATGGGGCAGGGCAAGTTTGCTATTGTCGCCGGGGAACGCCGCTGGCGGGCTGCGAGTAAGGCCGGGCTGGCTAAAGTGCCGGCTATCGTGCGCACCACCAAGGAATTAGAACAGCTAGAAATCGCGATTGTCGAAAACGTCCAGCGGGTTGACCTGTCACCCCTGGAACAAGCCGTTTCTATCGAACGGCTGCATCAACAATTCAGTATGACGTATGAATCAATCGCCGGGCGCTTAGGCAAGGCTAGTTCCACGATTAACAATATCGTCCGTTTGCTGCAATTGCCCGCGCCCGCGCATGATGCATTGCAAAAACAACAGATCAGCGAAGGCCATGCCCGGGCTATCCTGGCGCTTAAAGATACCCCCCAAAAGCAAGCAGAATTGCTACATAGCATTATCAGCCACGGCTGGTCTGTGCGCCAGGCCGAGCAGTATGTGGTGTCCATCAAAGAAGGCTTCAAAGAAACTAAAGCCACCAAAGCGCGTATGAACACTGAAACGCCGGCTACCAAGCAGCTCAGTAAGCGTATTGGCGTACCGGTTCATATCCGGCGTACCGCCAAAGGCGGCAAGCTAGAAATTACGTTTAAGAGCGACGAAGAACTCGAAAAAATTCTGTCCGGTTTAAGTTAGAACCTAGAACTTTATCGCTAGAAGCGTTCTGCTTTGCTGAGCGGCAGGATACGTACGACTAATTTGCCGACGATATTCTTGGTTTCGACGGTTCCAAAGGAACGGGAATCAAGAGAGTTGGGGCGGTTATCGCCTAAAACGAATATTTCGTGTTGCGGAATAACTATATCAAGTAAACCAGCGGTGTCGGCTGCCATGCGGTGATACGGTAGCGTAGTGTCGGGGTTGAAACCCTGCGGGTATTGGGCGTTGTAAACGGTCACGACGTTATCGTGCACCGTAACCCGGTCGCCGGGTAGGCCGATAACGCGCTTAATAAGTTGTTTAGCCGGATCCTGACCGAATTCGCTGAGGCGCGCCTCGGTAAATACAATGATGTCGCCTCGTTTGGGAGTATAGTCGTGACCGGTAATTTTTGACCATGTCCGCGGCAATTTCCAGACAATCAGGCGGTCATTGTTATGCAGGGTGGTATTCATGCTCGGGCCATCAACCTGGTACGACTGGAACACGAACGCCGTAAGCAAAATAGCGATCAGGGGCGCAATTAATAAAATAGCGACAGTCGACGCGATACTGCGCAAGCCTTCGTTGCCCGGGGATTTCGGCGGCCTGAGATGCGGAGTATGCGGAGGGTGGTGCGGCATAGGCTGCCCGGCCGGTCGTGGTTCGATATGCATTACAAGTTTCAAGTATACGGTATATCCGTGCAATATGCACGGTGGGCACTAGTGATGCGTTGTGCTATTTACTGGACGGAAAGTGTACGTAGGGTATAATCATAAGTAGTATAACGACTAAGGTATTAATTAATGGTGCCCACCCGGCGTAAGACATTTTCCAAATCTAAATACTTCGGTCTCGGTATGGGTCTTTTACTCCTCCTGATCGCTGTATCCACTCTCAGTGCCGAGGGCGCTTCTTCGATTGCCCAGGGTTTCCAAACTACAGATCCGAATATCGTTTCCGGGGCTTTGGTCAGCCTTAAAGGGAATACGCCCAATACCGTCGAGCTGAGCAGCAGTGCTAATGTTGACCAAATGACCGGTATCGCGGGTACGAAGTCGCTTATCGAGCTGAGCAATGGCGTTTCTGGAGTACAGATCGTAACTAGCGGGGTGACACAAGCGTTGGTAAGCGATATTAATGGTAGCGTTAATACCGGCGATAAAGTAACCGCTTCACCGATTGCCGGCGTCGGTATGCGGGCCACGACGAGTACGTTAATTATTGGTACTGCCCAGGCTAATCAAACCAGCGTTAAGACCGAAGCGCGTACTATTATTGACAAAAACGGCAAGAAAAAAGACGTTAAGATAGGGGCTATACCGGTTCAGGTAGACAAAGTATTTTACGAACTGCCTTCTGACCAAAATTCGTTCCTGCCTCCGGCGCTGCAAGGCTTCGCCAATGGCGTGGCAGGGCATCAGGTATCGGCTATCCGCGTGCTGATAGCGGCGCTGTTAGTGCTATTCCTGTTTGCGGCGGTCACGATCTTGTTATATTCGGCGGTGCGCAGCAGCATTATTTCAATCGGACGCAATCCATTATCCGAAAATGCTGTTCGTAAGAGCTTACTTGAAGTCGGCCTGACAGTTGTTGGGATTTTAGCCTTTACCGTAATTGTAATTTATCTACTTTTGACGATATAGCTACCCCTGATAATTATCCACAGGTCCTTGAGGTAGGCCAGTTGTAAATAACACTTGGTCTGGTAACCATAAGCAGAGTAAGATGTTAACAGGGAGTACTCTCCTTAAACGAGAGTCCAAACAAAAACGGTCGTGCAAAACGAAAATACCAACACAGATGTGGGTCATGTGCAGGATGGGAATGGGCAACCAATTTCACCCGAGTTTGATCTGTCTTCAATAGGGATGGCAGTCAATCCTGACGCTTTGTCCTCGGATCCGGGAGCGCTATCCAATCCGCCGCCCGACGCATCGGCCCCTTCCCGAAAGAAGCTGTTAGCCCGCCTTTTCAAGCGGGCGAATATCGTTACCGTAGTGGTCTTGTTGCTGGTGATGACAGGCCTGTTGATCAATTCTGTAGTTAACAAACCTAAATCGGCCACAACAGCCAACGTTGCAAGCGAATATAGTACCCAGAAAATTCCGTTGGGCGGCTTCATTGCTACGAACCAAGGTGTTACATTTGGACCCAGTAACGTGATCATTAACGGCTCGCTCCAGGTGAGTGATGGCGTTGTGCTTACGCCCATCTCCCAACCGCAAGCGGCGACAGCCGGCCAGTTGTACTACGACAAGAACACCAACCAGCTGACGTACTATAACGGGCAGCAGTATGTATCGCTGACCCAGCAAGGCCAAGTCGTACAAAATATTGGCGGCGTAACCGGCGCTCTGACACTGGGCAGCGGCTTGAACATAGTCGGCAATCAGCTGAGCGTTACGCAAACTACACAGAATCCTGGCGTGTCGTCGTTGGGCGGCGTAACCGGCGCCTTGACCGTCGGCAACGGTCTGAAGATTACCGGTACCGACCTGCAGAATAACGGCATTGTCAGCCTGGTGGCCGGCACGGCTAACCTGGTAGTAACGACCGACGACAATGGCAACGCCACAATCAGTAACACCGGTGCCGGCACTGGTACGGTCACCAGCGGTGGCGGCACTGTTGGCAGAATCGCGAAATTTACCGGCGTGCAAAATGTCGAGGATTCGTTGCTGAGCGATAACGGCCTTGCGGTGACTGTTAACGGCAACTTGAGCATAACGGGTAGCCTGGCATTGACATCGGCACTGTCGGTTGCAAACGGCGGCACCGGCACGAATACGTTAACCGCCAATGGCGTATTGGTCGGCCAAGGCGGCGGTGCAATAACTTCCGTCACTGCCGGCGGAGCCGGGCTGTGCTTGATATCAACTGTCGGCGCACCATCGTTCCAGGCTTGCCCGGGCGGCGGTGGCGTAACCTCGTTGAACGGCTTGACCGGCGGTTTGACGATTGCCAACGCTAGCGGCGTTGGCTCGACAGTTACCATCAACGACGCGACGACCGGCGCCAAAGGTATCGCCAGCTTTAACGGTACTAACTTCGGCGTAGCCGGCGGTGCCGTCAATACCGTACAAGACATCAACACAACCGCTACGCCGACATTCGGCGGCGTTAACACTAATACCATTACTCCCTCCAGCTCATTCACGGCTGGCGCTACCGGCCAATCCTTTAAACTCCAGGGTAACGGCCTGAGCACGTTGACGTCTACTAATGGTGGCAACACTACGACAGTTAGCTTCCAGCCGGCAACCGCAAACGTCACGTACCGGTTCGCTACGACTGCTGCCGGCAGCTACGACATCTGCACGACGGCCGGCAACTGCGTCGGTGGCGGTGGCGGCGTTACGACGGCTGGCGGCACTAACAACGCTATCCCCAAATTTACCGGGCTTCAGACATTGAGCGATTCCAACATTAGCGATAACGGCAGCCTTGTCACTATCACTGGCAATGCTTCAATTACCGGCGCTTTGACGCTCGGCACAGCACTCGGTGTCGGTCAGGGCGGTACAGGGGTACAAACGTTGACCAATAACGGTGTGGTCATTGGTCAAGGCGCGGGGGCACTGGCCACCGTAACTGCCGGCGGCTCTGGCTTGTGCTTTATGTCGACGGGCGGTGCACCGGCCTTCCAGGCTTGTCCGACGACCGGCGTTACCAGCCTCAACGGCCTAACCGGCGCTCTGAGTATTGCCAACGCCAGCGCCGCCGGTTCAACGGTAACCATCAACGACGCGACGACCGGCGCCAAAGGTATCGCCAGCTTTAATGGCACTAACTTTACGGTTACCGCCGGAGCAGTTAACACTATCCAAGATATCGCCACGACGTCTGCGCCTACTTTCGGGCAGCTAGCCATCACATCCAGTCAGGCAAGCAACCCCATGCTGTTGGTTAATAATACTAACAGTGGTGGAAGTGGTAATTTACTCGATCTGCAGGTTAGCGGAACGAGTAAATTTAGTGTTCAACCTAACGGAAATACGACTACCACCGGGACCATCAACGGTCAGACGATTTCCAGTAGCGCCAACTTTACCGGCACGCTGGCAGTAGCTGGCAACAGCACGTTGACGGGCGACATAGCTGTTAATGGCGGTGATATTACATCGGCAGGGGCGCTGAACATCACGCCCGGCGGCGCACTGACGGTCGGCGCAGCCAGCCAGACGCTTGCTCTGCAAGGTGGCAGCGCCAGTAGTTTTGCGGTCACCAACGGCGGCAACGCCACCACGGTAAATTTCCAAGCGCCAACTGCCAATGTGACATATCGTTTCGCAACGGCTGCAGCTGGCAACTACGACATTTGTACGACCGTCGGTAACTGTGCTGGCACTGGTGGCGGCGTTACAACGGCCGGCGGATCGACGAATCGTTTGGCAAAATTTACGGCCGGGCAGGTTATTGGTGATTCGACGATTACCGACAACGGCACGACAGTAGCTACAACCGCCAACCTGACGGTCCAGGGTGGTACACTGACGGCTGGCGTGGCTAACTCACAAACCGGTTCACTGACGCTGGCCTACGGCAGCGCTAACTTTAGCGGCACGATTACGCCTGGCGCACTGACTGCCAACCGCACCTACACGCTGCCCGACGCTAGTGGCACCTTTTGTTTGAACGGCGCATCCAGCTGTGGATTTGCTACCGGAAGCGGGGCGGCATTTGTGCAGGGCGGCAACAGTTTTGCGGCGGCCGCTGATCTGGGTACGAACGATGGCAACGCCCTGAACTTGCGCACGAATGGCCTGACGCGCATCAGCATCGGCGGTGCTACTGGTGACGCGGCCTTTAGCGGCGATGTAGCGGTTAACGGCGGAGACATTACTTCGAGCGGCGCGTTGAACATTACCCCCGGCGGTACCTTAACAGTTGGCGACACAGGCCAAACACTGGCGCTGCAAGGTGGTTCTGGTACGATGCTAAAGGCAGTAAACGGCGGCAACGCCACCATGGTAAATTTCCAAGCGCCAACTGCTAACGTTACCTATCGCTTTGCAACCACTGGCGCGGGTACTTATGACGTCTGCACGACGGCCGGCAACTGTGTCGGTGGTGGTGGCGGGGTGACAAGCTCTGGCGGCACGACCAACCGTCTTGCCAAATTTACTGGCACTACCGCAGTTAATGATTCTACCATCAGCGACAACGGGACTACGGTAACGACAACCGCTAATATGGTTATCCAGGGCGGTACCGGTACGATCGGTGTGGCCGGTACGACGAATGGTTCATTAACACTCGCGTACGGTGGCGCGGCCTTCAGTGGCACTATCAATACCGCCACCCTGACAGCAGACCGTACCTACACGCTGCCGGACAGCAGCGGTACGTTCTGTTTGACGAGCGGCAACTGTTTGGGCGGCGGAGGTGGTGGTGCAAACACGGCCTTATCTAACTTGAGTAGTGTAGCTATTAACACCAGTCTGTTGCCCGGCGCGGCCGGTACTATTAATCTGGGCTCGGCAACCTTGCCATTTGGCGATTTGTATATTGCCGGTTCGTCGGCTACGCCTGGCGCGAATAATTTCCGGGTCACCGGCTCGGCCACGGCTGCCCGGACGATCACTTTGCCTGACGCCAGCGGCACGGTTTGTTTGAACGGTACCGCGGCCTGCGGCTTTGCTACCGGAAGCGGGGCGGCATTCCTGCAGAACGGCAATACGTTTGGTGCCGCTGGCAATCTGGGCACCAACGACAGTAATGCCCTGAACCTGCGCACGAGCGGGACCAGCCGTATTACGATTGCCGCCAATGGTTCTGACGCCACATTTGCCAGCAACATGGACCTGATCATGCAGGGCGCGACGGCCTTTATCACGAATGCCCAAGGCACTGGTGGCGGTGAAGCTTTTGGCAGTGGCGCCACTACCGGTGACCGCGGCGTCGCGGTCGGTAATAGTGCCGTCGGTAATAATGATGGTGTCGCCATCGGTAATAACTCTAGTAACTTCGGTGGTGGTGTTGCCGTAGGCGCCCGGGCTATAACCTCCTCGACAGCCGGGGTTGCTGTGGGCACGGATTCGAATGCCGGATATCTCGCTACAGCCCTTGGCAATAGCGCGCAGGCCGCACAAGAGGGTACAGCCCTTGGCTATTCGGCCGTGGTTGGCGCGCACAACAGTGTCGCAATTGGTAACAGCGCCACGGTAAACCAGCAGTTTAGTATCGCTATAGGCCAGGCGGCTACCACGACCGCCAGCAACCAAATGGTAATCGGCGCTACCGGTTACGAGATTGACCATATATATGTTGGTTCCGGTGTTAGCAGTGCAACTCCGACTAGCTTTACGTTGCAAGGTACCGGCGGCAACGGCGCGAACGTCGCCGGCGCTGACGTTTCGATTGCCGGCGGCGCCGGTACGGGCAATGCTAACGGCGGCAACGTTAACATCAAAGTCGCTACGCCTGGAATATCCGGATCAGCTGCCAATGTGCCCACCACCGTACTCAGCCTGAGCGGCGTCAACGGCAGCGCGTTATTTAAGAACGTCGTTAACTCAACGAATGCCTTCGAGGTTCAGACCCTGGGCGGCGCTCCGGTATTCACGGTTAACACCGCAACACCTGGCGTCGCCGTCGCCGGTGCTACTACCAGCACCGGTAACATTAATTCATCAGCCGGCACATTACAGACGGCGAGCACGACCCGCGTCGACAATGCTGGAAATCTGGTAAACATTGGGAACATCACCGGCAGCGCCGCCACGGCCATTAGCGCCGCCGGCACTTTAACAGTGGGCAACACCGGGCAGATTTTAGCCTTGCAGGGCAACGCCAGCAGTACATTTGCAGTAACCGGCGGCGGTTTTACGACGACAGTCGGCTTTAGCGGTACGCCAACGGGCGCCGTAGTCTACAACTTTGACCGCGCCGCCACGGCCGGCACGTACAACATCTGTACCACCGCCGGCAACTGTCTGGGCGGCGGCAGCGGCGCTGCCAACACAGCTTTGTCTAATCTGGCCAGCGTGGCCATCAACACAACCTTGTTACCCGGAGCCGCCGGTACAATCAACCTAGGTTCAGGCACGTTGCCGTTTGGCGACTTCTATCTGGCCGGCACATCAGCCACGCCGGGTACCAATAACTTTAAGATCACCGGCGCCGCCACAGCCGCGCGCACTATTACGTTGCCTAACGAGTCGGGTACTTTATGCACAAACGCCGCTGGGTCTACGACCTGCCAGGGTAACTACATCCTCAATACAACCACCGTCCAATCTAACGCCAGCATTGCCATCCAAAGCGCGGCTGATGCGAACGTGACTATGCTGCTCAAGGAGCGCGCCACTCAATCGGCGGATACGCTTCGGGTCGTCGATAGCAGCAATGCCTTGCTGTTTAATATCGATACTTTCGGCTCCATCCACCAAACAAACAGTGCGACGTTTAGCAGTTTTGTTGGTATTGGGGGAGCTAGTAGCTCCGGCGAGCAGTTGAGGATTGTGACAACGACCGCTTCAAACATCGGCCTTAATATTATTGCTGCCGCCGGCCAGACTGCCGATCTTATCAGCGTGGACGGCAATGGTACAAAGGCATTGAATTACACTGCCGGCGGTACTTTGGCGGTAACGGCTGGTTCCGGCCAGACCGCTGACATCTTTCAGGTGTTGAGTACGACCACCACACCGATTTTTCAGATCGCAGGCAATACCACCAATGCCACACTCACTGACAACATGATCATCCTGGGCCAGGCAGCTGACGCCTTGACGGTCAAGTCATCGGCCAACGGCAGTGGTGTGGTTATTCTTAACTTGCAGCAGAACGATAACGATTCAGTGCTGCGCGTTACCGACACCGGTACACTGGCAGTCGGCAATGGTACGAATGTTACCGGTATCCTGTCGCTGGCCAAGGGTACAGGTTCTATATTCGGCGAAATTCATGCCGATAACCTCACTGCCAGCCGCACGCTGCAAATGCCTGATGTGTCGGGAACGATTTGTACGGATGCCGGTAATTGTGGGAGCGCCACCGGTACATTACAGTCGGCATACACGTTTTCGGTCGGCGGCACCACGCCAGAAATTAAACTGGATGCGACACGCAATGGCCTAGACGTCCAGGACGCCAATACTACGATTGGCAGCAGCGCTAATTTCATTAGTTTCCGCGGCCCGAATGGCAGCGGCCTGGGCAATATATTGTTTGGCGTGGGTACGCAGGGGAATCTATTCGTGCAGCCGAGCGCCGACCGGACTGATTTGTTCGACATCAACAACAACGCCGGCAACAACGTCTTTACAATTGATTCGGCAACCAGCAATGGCCGGGTCGGCATTGGCCTCGGCGGCAGCGTGCTGCCGGCATACACGCTGGACGTTGCCGGGGACCTCAACTTGACGACGGGCAGTGTCTACCGTATTAACGGCACATCAATCTGCACCAGCTCCGGCTGTACGGCTGCGGCTGGTTCTAATAACTACATCCAGAACCAGAATGGCGGCGACCAGACGACCGCTAATTTCCGCATCTCAGGTACCGGTCAGGCTACTACTTCATTGTTGACGCCGTTGCTTGATGCTTCTTCAGCCGTACCGCTCAATATTGGTACGACCAATGCTACGGCTGTTAACCTCAATCAAAACACTACGGTCGCGGCAGGTAAGACATTGACCGTGACCAGCGCTTTGACGTCCCTAACTAGTGCTACGACCGGCGACGCTTTATCGGTGAGTAACTCGACCTCCACCGGTAATATAGCCGTATTCAAGGACAACGCCACGTCAGTCGTTACTGTTGGTGACGGCGGGGCAGTATTACTGCAGAATGAGACGAACCAGTTGAGCGCCTTGAAGATATTAACGACGGCCGCATCGGGCGCCCACACGTTGTTCAACGCGGACACTATTAATGAGCGGGTTGGTATTGGCGGTATTGCCACTGTCTCGAAATTTGAAGTGCAGGGCGGCGACGCGGCCATCTATAACAGTGGTAACAACCCCCGGCTTATCCTGGGCGATAGTACCACAGCCGGTCAAAATGGCTACTTACAGTGGGACAGCACTAACGACTACTTCCGTATCGAAACTGCCGGCACGAATGGCTTGAAGATAAATGATAACTTCCTCACCATCGGCAACATTTTCCCTGACCAGCCCTTGAAGGTTGCCAGCGGCACCAACCTGCTGTTCCAGGTTAATACGGCCGGCGCTGCTACATTGGTGGGCGGCCAAGCTGCCGACCTGGCGGCCGCAGCAGTGGGAACGGCCAACGGCACTGGCTCAGCACTATCGATCGCCGGCGGCAGCGAGACGAGCAACACTTGCGGCACGGCCTGTATCGGCGGGGCGCTGAACCTGGTCGGCGGCAGTGCCACAGGGTCATCGGGTACGCGCAACGGCGGATCAGTTAACGTTGACGCCGGTACAGGCAATACCAGCAACGGCGGCATTAACATCGGCACGGTGAATAGCTCCAATATTATTATCGGTAAAACTACCGGCGGCAGCAGTACTACGGTGCAAGGCGGCACTGGCGGCGTAAACATTGGCGGGGGCGGCGTCGCTAACACAGTCCAGATTGGCAACACTACCAGTGCGGTTGCCCAGACTATTAACATCGGCACTAACGCTACAGCCAGCTCAAGCAGTGCGGTCACTATCGGCAGCACGGTCGCTGGCAATCTAACGCTACAGAGTGCCGCCACGGTTAGCATCGCCAATAACGCCACTGCCCAGACAGTTATTGTCGGCAATACGACTGGTGCAACATCGCTTTCACTGCAATCCGGCTCAACGGGCACGACGCTGCTAAGCTCGGGTAACGTCACTATCGGCGCAGCTGACGCTAACGGCACCTTGCTGGTGTTTGATACCAAGAATACGGCCGGCGACCCAACTGGTGTAAACGGCGCGATGTATTACAACAGTAATACCGATAAGTTCCGTTGCTTCCAGGCATCGACCTGGTCTGACTGCATTACGGCCAGCGGCGGCTTCGTAAGCCTGCAAAACGCTTACACCAATTCTACAGGCGGCACCACGCCAGAAATTTTAGTAGATGGTACCCGTAACGGTTTGGATATACAAGATAATAGTCTTACTGCCGGCGCATTACTGTTAGCAGTCCGCGCCACCGGTACGCCGACAACCCTCGGCACGGCGCTATTTACGGTATCTAATAGTGGCAATGTGACGATCGCTCCGGCCGCCGGGACAACAACTGCGCTTGCTGTAACACAGGCTACCGCTGCTAACGGCGTAGATATTACTAATAGCAGCACTGGCAGCGGCGAAACCATTAGTCTGACCAATACCAGCGGTACTCAAACCAATGGTTTGTCTATTAACCGTAATGGGGCTGGCGGTACTACTACCACCGGCCTTGCCATTACCAATACCGCCGGCACGCTCCCTACCGGTTTAGCTTTCACGGGTACGATAGCCACTGACATCCAGCGCTCTAGCGGTACGCTGACGATTCAGGGTGCTAGTGTAAGTGTAGTAGCTGCTGCTGCGGGAACGGTTACTATTGGTACTACTACCGCCGGCACTGCCAACACTGTCAATATTAACAATGCCACTAACGCCGGTACGGTTTCGGTTGGCAGCGGCATGACAACCGGCACCATAGATATCGGTGGTTCGTTGCAGACGGGTACGATTGGTTTAGGGGAGTCCACGGATAGCCAAACGATTAACATTGGCAATGCTCAAACTGCGACCGCTAAGACGCTTACGGTTAATATGGCCACTTCGGCAACGGGTACGGGCAAAGCTCTGGTTACTATCGGTAATACTAACGGTGCTTCCACGCTAACACTTCAGGCCGGTACTGGCAACGTAGCGTTACTAACGACCGGCAATGTAACTATCGGTACTTCCGATACGACTGGTACTCTCCTGGTACTCGACACTAAGACGACTAGTGGCGACCCAACTGGCGTAGCCGGCGGCATGTATTACAACTCTAATCTAGGCGAGTTCCGCTGCTACGAAGGGGACACGGCAACAGCTGGTTACTGGCGCAACTGTATACAAAATGCCCGCACCGGCTGGACCTACCAAAACGAAATGACTACGAAGACCTCTGACGGCACCATTTCATTTACCGTCAGTGGTACTGGTGCCTTGAACGACGGAAGCGCCTTCCCGTCAACTGCTCTACACCCAGGTATTATGGAGCAAACAACTGGCACGACGGCGGCTGGTTTTAGCGACGTTGGCTCCGCCGATGCCAACGGTCAAAGTGTCTTGTTGGGCGGCGGCGACACCTGGCGCTACGAAACTGAGGTGCAGCTGGTGACGCTTTCTAACGGTACGGACACCTATGTGTACCGTGCTGGCTTCAACGATTCGCCTACCGGCAACGGTGACGCCACAGATGGCTGCTATTTCCGCTACACTGACGGCGTGAACGGTGGTAAATGGCAGGGCCGATGCGACAGTAACGGCACAGGCAACAGCAGCGTCTGTGACACGACTATCGCCGGCACGGCTGGCGCCTGGGTGCGCCTGACGGTAGTAGTGAACGCTGCTGCTACATCAGCAGATTTCCAGGTCAATGGCGTCAGCAAATGCCAGGTAACTACTAACATCCCGACGGGAGCCGGCCGTTCCACTACGTTTATGGACACTTTCTCGAAAACGGTGGGCACTACGAACGTATCGGCACTTATTGATTACATTGAGATCCAGGCTCAGTTCGGCAGTTCACGCTAAGCGTTGCAGTGTAGGGAATTATCGGCGCAAAGTTAATATTTTGTAGTAAAAAGCACTATGCTTATAGAGCACAAGCGGAGTAGAATATTAACAGGAGTATCCCTATACAAATAGGGAACCAAACAAAAACATCGTGGACGACCAAAACCAATATACCAGCACGACTGTTAACCCTGTTGCTGAAGGCATCGCCGTACAACCGCTACCGGATATTGGCGTGGCTGCTGAATCACTCGATATGGGCGTAGAAGCCTTGTCGCTGGATCCCAGTGCTCTCGGTAAACCGCCTCCGGATAATTTTTCGGCAGAGGGTTTAAAGTCTCGCAACCCCTTTGCCAAACTATTTAAGGCTAAACTCTTCAAACGGGCCGACGTCGTGTTGGTCTTATTGCTCGTTGGGAGCATGGTCGGACTGCTCATCAACACCCAAAGCCACAAAAATAAACAGGCGGCCGTTTCTAGTGTTATAACGCAATACGGCACTCAGCATATCCCACTAAACGGGTTTGTCGTCGAGACGCAAGGCGGCATTAACTTCGCGCCGAGCGACGTAACGATTAATGGTGCATTGAACGTTAGTGCCGGCTTAGTGTTAACGCCTTCCGTTCAGCCCAACACGCCGACGGCCGGGCAGCTGTACTACGACCACAATACTAATCAGTTGGCGTACTACAACGGTACGGGCTTTGTGGCGTTGACCCAACAGGGCGCCATTGTTCAGAATATCGGCGGCGCAACCGGCGCAATTACGTTGGGCGGCGGCTTAAGTGTTGTTAATAATCAGCTGACAGCGGCGTTGCCCAGCGGCGTATCATCGGTCGGCGGTATATCGGGGGCGGTAACCATCGGTACCGGCCTAAAGGTGGTTGGTTCGGACATCCAGAACAGCGGCCTGTTAAGTATTGTACCGGGAACGCCTAATTTGGTAGTCGGTAGCGATGGCAACGGCAATGTAACGATCAGCAGTGTCGGCGGCGGTAGCGGCACCGTGACCAGCAGCGGTGGCACCGTTGGCCGGATTGGCAAATTTACCGGTGTGCAGAACGTAGAGAATTCGTTGTTGAGTGATGATGGCACTACCGTAACCGCAAACGGCAATCTGTCGGTGACTGGCAGCTTGCTGCTCAGTACGGTGCTGCCTGTTGCGAGCGGCGGTACGGGCGTGGCGAGCTTGCCGGCCGATAGCGTCGTAATTGGCCAAGGGGCCAGCGCCTTAGCAGGGGTAGTAGCGCCCAGCGCCGGTTTGTGTCTGATTTCTACCGCCGGCGCGCCGTCATTCCAGTCGTGCAGCGGCACTACTGGGGTAAGCAGCGTCAACGGCCTGACGGGTAACCTGACAATCTCTAACGCCACGGGTTCAGTTAATACTATTACAATTGACGATGCTAGTACGATTGCCAAGGGTATCGCCAGCTTTAATGGCACTAACTTTACGGTTACCGGCGGTGCTGTTAACACCGCGCAAAACATTACTACCAGCTCAACGCCGACCTTTGCCGGAGTGAACACAAATAATGTTACGCCCAGTAGTGCGCTAACCATCGGTGTGGCAACGCAGAGCCTATCATTATTGGGGAGCGCCAGCTCAGTATTCTCGGTTACCGGCGGCGGGCAGACGACGAACGTCGGTTTTGCCGGTGTTCCGGCAGGGTCGGTAAACTACAATTTTGATCGTTCCGCGGCAGCCGGAACCTACAACATCTGTACGACCGCAGCCAACTGTTCCGGCATCGGCGGATCGGTGACAACCAGTGGCGGGACAACCAACCGGCTGAGTAAATTCACCGGCGGCCAGGTCATTGGTGATTCCTCGATTTCCGACAACGGGTCAGTGGTAACGGTCAACGGCACAGCCAACCTCGTCGTCCAGGGCGGCACGGCGACACTCGGTACGTTGTCACAAGCCGGTTCATTGGTGTTGAGCGATGGCGCATCGCACACGGTAACGATTATGACCAGCGGCCTGAGCGCTGACCGTGTGTATACTTTGCCTGACGCCGGCGGCAATGCGACGCTGTGTGTAAACAGCGGCAACTGTATCGGTGGTACCGGCGCAGCCCCGAATGCTGCCGAATATCTGGTTGCTAGCCTGAATGGCACGCTCACCAACGAGCGGGCACTGGCTGGCGGCAGTAACATTTCACTTACCGATGGCGGCGCCAACGCCACCATGACGGTGGCAACGGTGCAGAACCCCACGTTTACGACTAGCGTTACAACGCCTATTTTGCAGAGCAGCGGCGCGCTGACGATCACGAGTGCTGCGGGTACAACCGTGGCGATTGACGCCGGCACCACCATTGAGCTGCAAGACAGCACTAACGTCACCGGCAGCCTGGACGTGTCGGCAGCCTTTACGTCGGGCACCGCCAATGCTTTCCAGGTGAATGCCGCCGGTGCGATTGCGGCTGCTACTGGCATTACCAGCTCCGGAACGATTACGTTTAGCGGCTTGAATTGCACAGGTAATCTTAACGGCGGTGCATTGACGACCAATGCCTCCGGCCAGTTGATGTGTAGTGACGATGACGGCGGCAGCGCCAGCGCAATTACCGGTTCCGGTTCGTCAGGCACGGTACCGTTGTTTAATGGTGCGCAGACAATAACGAACTCAATTATTACTCAATCTGGGACCACTATAACGATTGCCGGCGACCTGACGCTGAACACCGCTCTGTCGGTAGCTAACGGGGGTACGGGAGCTACTTCGTTGACAGCCCGGGGCTTGCTGTATGGCAATGGCGCGGGCGCCGTACAGGTAACCAGTGCCGGTACTGGCGGCCAGGTATTAATCGCTAACGGTTCCGGCGTGCCGGTGTTTGCTAGCTTCAGCGGTGACGTTGCCGTATCGAACACAGGCGCAACGACTATTCAGCCGGATTCGGTGGCTCTCGGTACCGATACGACGGGCAGTTATGTCGCCAACCTCGGTTTGTTGACCGGTTTAAGTGCCAGCGGCAATAGCGGTGAAGGCAGCACACCCACATTAAGTGTGACCTATGGCGCTATCGCCAACACCGCTGTTCAAGGTAACGTGACGCTGACATGTCCATCTGGCGCCGGTAACTTGACGGGCGGCGGCAACGGTGTAACTCTTGGCGCTGGCGGCAGCTGTAACAACATCAACATCGTTAATAATCCGTCGTTCACAACCAGCGTTACAACGCCAGCCATGATCCTGACCGGTGCCGGCAGCAACGGTACGATACAAGTTGCCAACCTGGGCCAAGGCACGGTATACACACTGCCCGATCCGGGCGGTGCAGCCGCAACAATTTGTATCTCAACCGGTAACTGTTCCGCGGCCGGTAGCGCTGGCGGCGACCTGACCGGCAGCTATCCGAACCCGGCAATCGCCAAGCTGCAAGGTACGAACCTGACTATCACTAGCCCGGCAGCCGGCCATGTGCTGGTATATAACGCGACGAACTCCGCTTGGGAAAATCACGCTATAATCGGCGACATTGCCATATCTGAAACCGGCGTAAGCACTGTCCAAGCTAACGCCGTGGCTCTGGGTACCGACACGACCGGCAATTACGTCTTGGGCCTGACAGCCGGCAACGGTGTAAATATAACCGGGAGCGCCGGCGAGGGCTGGAGTCCGACGGTTGCCGTAATATACGGTAACAGTGCTAATACCGCGGTCCAAGGTAACACCAGTATTTCGGTCAGCGCCGGCACTAACCTGACCGGCGGCGGCAGCATCACGCTGGGTGCCGGTGGAGCGGTTACCTTGAACGTTGCCAGTAGTCCGACATTCTCCGGTACGCTGGCGGTGCAGGGCGCTACGGCGACAATCGGCACCAGCAGCCAGCAAGGCAGTGTCGTGTTGAACGACGGCTCATCGAATACTGCAACGGTGCAGACGGCGGCACTAGCGCAGAACACCACTTACACGCTGCCCGATCCGGGCGGCGCTACAGCCACGATTTGTTTGACAACCGGCAATTGTTCCGGCGCAGGCGGCGGCGTAACGACAGGCGGCGGGACCACGAATCGCGTCAGCAAATTTACCGGATCGCAAACACTGGGCGACTCGTCGATTTCGGATAACGGCTCAGTCGTAACGATCAACGGCACGGCCAACTTTGTCGTCCAGGGCGGCACCGGCACCTTTGGGACGCTGACACAGGCCGGTACTTTAGCGGTTAGCGACGGGTCGTCAAACACTGTTTCGGTTGTGGCCGCCGGCTTAGCTGCCGACCGCATATACACACTGCCTGACGCCGGCAGCAATGCAACGTTCTGTTTAGACACCGGCAACTGTATCGGCAGCGGAGGCGGCGGCGCACCCAACAACGCAACGTATCTTTTGACGAGCCTGAACGGTACGTTGAGCAACGAGCGCGCGCTGGCCAACGGCAGCAACATCGCCTTTACCGACGCTGGCGCCAATGGAAACTTTACAGTGGCAACGGTGCAGAACCCGACCTTTACGACCAGCGTTACGACTCCGATATTACAAAGCAGCGGCGCGCTGACGATCACGAGTGCGGCCGGCACGACCGTGGCTATTAGCGCCGGCACCACCATCGAACTCCAAAATAGTACGAACGTCACCGGCAGCCTGGACGTATCGGCATCCTTTACGTCGGGTACTTCGGACGCCTTCCAGGTGAGTTCCGGCGGCGCTATTACTGCCGTGACGGGCATCACCAGCTCCGGCACAGTGACTTTTAGCGGACTAAATTGTACGACGTTCACAAATGGCGGCGCATTGACTACCAATGCCTCCGGCCAGCTGCAATGTAGCAATGACGACGGCGGCGCAGGTGGCGCCGTTAGCGGGTCGGGCACGAGCGGAACAATTCCTGTCTTTACCGGCACGAATACAATTGCGGACTCAATTGTTACGCAGGCAAGCACCACGATCACTATCGCCGGTGACTTAGTACTGAGCACTGCTTTGTCGGTTGCGAACGGCGGCACGGGCGCAACATCATTTACGTCCCACAGCCTGCTGTACGGCAATGGCACGGGCGTCGTGCAGGTAACGAATGTCGGCACGGGCGGGCAGGTGCTCATTGCTAACGCTTCGGGCATACCGACATTTGCCTCGTTTAGCGGTGATGTTGCGGTATCGAACACCGGTGTCACAACCATCCAGGCCGATTCAGTCGCCCTGGGCACCGATACGGTCGGTAATTACGTGTCACTGCTTGGCACACTGACTGGCCTGACGACGACCGGCAACACCGGCGAGGGCAGTACACCGACACTGGCCGTAACCTATGGCTCCGGCGCTAATACCGCGGTCCAGGGTAACACCTCCTTGACCTGCGCTTCCGGCACGGGCAACCTGAGCGGCGGCGGTAACGCTGTAACACTCGGTAGCGGCGGCAGTTGTAATAACCTTACCATCAGCAATAGCCCAACATTCAGCACGAGTGTTACGACGCCCTCAATGATCTTAACTGGCGCGGGCAGCAACGGCATCCTGCAGATTGCTAACCTCGGTCAAGCTACGACTTACACGCTGCCCGATCCGGGCGGCGCTACAGCCACGATTTGTTTGACAACCGGCAACTGTACGGCTATCGGCGCAGCTGGCGGCGATTTGACCGGCAGCTATCCAAACCCGACAATCGCTAAATTGCAGAGCGGCACGTTGACAATTAGCTCAGTAGCCAGCGGCAACCTGCTGCAATACAACGGCAGCGCTTGGGTTAATCAGAGCATCAGCGGCGACATAACGCTGAACTCCAGCGCAGTGGCCACTATCGGCACCGGCAAGGTAAACAGCGGCAATATTTTAGACAACACGATTGTGAATACTGACCTGGCCAGCGGTTCGTTTGGCAACATTACCGGTGTTGGTACGCTGGGGGCTTTGACTGTTACCGGTGCCGCCAATATTAACAGTGCGGGTAGCGCAAACACGGCAATCGGCAATGCTACAGGCACTTTTCAAGTCGCTTCAAACGGATTGAACGTATCGGCCGGAGGCGCATTGACTGGGGTGGCCGGTATTACGACCTCCGGCGGGTACACACAAAGCGGGGCAGTTGCCAACACATTGACTGGCGCAACATCGCTCACTGCCGCAGGTACGGCATTAAGTGTGACGAATAACGCCACGATCAGCGGTACATTAACGACTAACACCATTAGCCCCAACAGTGCATTAACCGTCGGCGATGCCGGCCAGAGCTTTACCTTACAAGGTAACGGCACGAGCACTATTAAGTCTACGGACACCGGTAACACTACAATCCTCGACTTTACTACGCCGATTGCTAACACGACATTGCATCTTCCGGCGCTGGGCACGGGTGCATATACGCTCTGCACCAGCTCCGGCAACTGTGGTGGCGTGGGCGCCACCCTGCAAACTGCCTACACTAATTCGACAAACCCGGAGATTGTGCTGGACGCCACTCGCGGTGCATTAACGGTTCGCGATACATCCGGCGGTTTAGGCGCCAACCTCCTTGAAGTGCAGAACAACACGGGTAGTACGACGTACTTTAATGTGACGGCAGCGGGCATCAACACTACTGGCACGAACGTATCGAGCGGCAATGTTAACACCACTGGCGGCACCATTCAGACTAACTCCACTGACCGTATCAGCAATGGCGGCAATCTGGTTAACATCGGTACGATCACCACCACTGGCGCCATTAACACGCAGACTATTTCTAGCGCCGCAAACTTTACCGGTACCGTGACCATCCAGGGGACCAATGCCTTAACCCTCGGCACAGCCAGCACAAACACTGGCGCCATTATCTTTAAGGGTTCCGGCGGCGCCGGCGTACTGACGCTCACCGGGCCGGCTACGCCAAACGCTGGCAACTTCTCACTGTCCATACCTGCCATCACTGCCAACGCCAACCTGTGTACCGACAATAGCATCTGTGCCGGTTACGCACCGTCGAGCGGTAGCGCCAATTATGCTAATGCGGCACTGTCCAACCTGGCGAGCGTTGCCATTAACGCAGCGCTGGGCTTTCAGGCCAATCAGGCTGCCAACATTAACTTTGCAGCAGCAGCGGCTACAACCGGCAATACCTTAAATATCACCGGTCAAACCGCCGGCGGTGCGGCTAACAACGGTGGCGATGTTACGGTTCAAGGCGGCACGGGTACTACGACCGGCACCGGTGGTACCACGGCAGTGCGTGGCGGTAATGCCGCAGCCACGGGGACGAACGGGACCTTAACTCTGGATGCTGGTACCGGAGCGACGGTCGCCAACGGGACGATAAACATCGGTGCGGCTAATGCCAGCACGATTAACGTCGGCACGAATAACACGCTGACATCGACAATCCAGATTGGCGCTGCCGCTCAAAGCGCTGGTACGCAGACTGTAAACGTAGGCAACAGTAATACGGCTGGCGGCACAACTATTGTCGTTATCGGTTCGGGTAGCTCGGCGGCTGGCGGCACCACAACGGTCCGTGCCAAAGGCGCGTTAACGGTAACTGGTGGCGCCGCTTCGACCTGGGATGTTAACGGCATCCTGTCGCTGCAAACCACGAACAATGGGGCAATTACGACCGGCACCGGTCTGTGGACTCAAGGTGGTAACTTGACGTTCAACGGTACTACTGCACGTACCATTACCGGCCCCGGCACCGGCGGCCTGACCGTCACGGTTGCCGCCGGCCCGCTGGCGCTGTCGACAACTGGTTCAGGCACCCTGGCAGTCACGTCAGCCGGGGCGCTAAACCTGACAGGTGCAGCCGCTTCGACGTTGAACGTTGGCGCGAACACTTTTGCTCTTACGTCTTCTAATGTTAATGTTACGGCCGGCGGCGTATTAACGACGACATCCGCCGTCCTCCAAGGCACAAACGCCTTAACCCTCGGCACAGCCAGCACAAACACTGGCGCCATTATCTTTAAGGGTTCCGGCGGCGCCGGCACATTAACAGTGGCCGGTCCGGCCATTCCGAACGCCGGCAACTTTACCTTGACGATCCCGGCTATTACCGCCAACGCTAACGTTTGTACTGACAATAGCGTTTGCGCCGGGTATGCACCATCCAGCGGTAGCGGCAGCTATGCCAACACTGCGTTGTCAAACTTGGCCAGCGTAGCGATTAACGCCGCCCTCGGTTTCCAGTCCAACCAGACGGCTACCATTAACTTTAATGGTACGGCCGCAGCTGGCAATGCGCTGAATATTACCGGCCAGACGGCCACTGGCGGCAACGGCGGTAACATTGCAGTCACCGGCGGTACCGGCGTCGGCGGTGGCAACTTGGGCGGTTCGGTTACTATCCAGGGCGGCAATGCCGGTGCCACGGGCATAAACGGGAGTGTTACGGTAGATACCGGCAGTGGCGCCACCACCAGTAACGGCACGGTTAGTATTGGCACTACCAACGCGAACACGGTTACTATCGGCAATACTGCCAACAACACCATTGTTAATATTCAAGCTGGCAACGGCTTTACCACCAGTACCGGCCAAATTAATATCGGCACAACCAGCAAATCGACGATAGCTATTGGTTCTACCTCCACGGCCGGTAACTCGGTAAGCATTGAATCGGGCTCGACAAACTCTATCGCAATCGGCAATAGCGGCACCACACACACGATTTTAATCGGTGTGAACAGCTCGGCAGGCAGCACTAACACCATCACTTTGGGTAACTTCGATAATGTGGCGAGTTCCACGGCAATTCGCGGCGGTAATGACGCTACCT
>DASYJQ010000054.1:0-21712 GCA_035996265.1 Saccharimonadales bacterium (SeqCode) | reverse complement strand
CTTCGCGACACTATCCAGATCGATCCGGCGTACTGGCAGACCGAACAACTCCAGCAACCCTATTACTAGAGTTATTACCATTGATAAAGTAAACTTCTTATGGTATAATATAATTTATGTTTATGGATAGTGCTATGCGCGCCCGGAATCGCTTTATTGACCGTTCCTTCGAGGATGCAGGAGCGGTACTAGCGAACGCCACAGTGCAGAAACACCTAGGCGCCTATGCAGTGGACCTGCAGTCTGTCCATGACCGTTTATATGTGCCAGATGTCCGTGATAACACCGTATATATACCACGGCGCTACCGTAGTACGGACGCTATTCCAATCGTCACCGCCCGGCCTGGAACACCTATTGTGCTGTCGACCGACTTCGACCGATTTAGCCCTGCCCAGCGTATGGCTGCTCGCGACGCGACCCCTTTCTGGCCTGGCTCCGATCCTGCACGGGTCGCTAATAATCTTGAGGAGTCGCTAGCCGAAGGGCGCGCAGCCTTACCTCCAGGGGTGTTCTATCAAGCTCCTTGGTCCGCCGGATTCGTTGCAGGCACTGGCGTGCTGCTCGGCCTGTCTACCCCGTACGGCCCGAACGGTGAGAATGTAGTAGGCGTGAGCGCCCGCCCTATTCTGGTGCTTAATGACGCGGCATTTATGAGTGGAACGCCGCCGTCATCGCTCATACACGAATATGAGCATATCGTCCAAGTTGAAGGTTGTGTCGTGCGCGCTGCGGCAAATGACGAAGTAAGAGCGGCAGGTGCCGCCAGCCGTGAGCTTGAGGCGGCCCATGTCGGCGCGCTCGTGTCCCACGGCATGCGGGAAGCCGGCATGTCAGGCGACGCCGGCCAGACCGTTCAGATAGATATCGACAATATCCGCGCCCAAGTTAATGGCAACGGCGGCATTGATGCCTTCCGATACGATGCCGGGCTTAGCCTTCGTCTGGAAATGGCCGGCCTTTTGCAGGGGGTCGTGCAACCACAGCCGGCGTAGTATAGTATTGCTTTTTTAAACATCTTATGCTATAATATGAATCATGAGTAGTGGAGCTGTTCCCCTGTTGATGGCTGAATTCCAGCGGATGGAATTTACGCAGTTGATGCCCGATCTCGAATACGTGACCGAAGGTCTAGGCCTGCACCCCGACCCCGAAGCTTCCGGGGAGGATCCGGAAATTGTCAGCGAATATGACGGCAACCGGATAATCACCGAAGACTCGATAGTCACCCACGAATGGATCGATCTGGGCAACGTCCCTGAAAAATTGGCTTTGCGCGGGTTAGTAAAAGCTTCTTTGGAGATTATTCGTATCCGCAGCGCGTCGACGATCACACCGGTAAAAGACGGGAAGATAGCCGGCCCGACAGTATTGGAACTTACGCAACAGCACGGCCTGATCGCCTACGACACCGACGTTGAGGATGAGTTTGATCTCCCCGGAGAAGTTGCCAATTTGACCAGCCCGCCGGTAACGATAGAATTTAAGCCGGATAGCGCTGAAAAGATTAAAGAAGTGCGCTTTGCTGACATTTCTATTCCAAGCGAAGACCGCCTGCGCGAACTGGTCGCCGAACAGCGGCAGCGTATGTTCTGGCTGACTGCGGCCGGTATCGCCCGCGTTACACGCGGCGAATTGCGCGCCCGCGCCTAGTTTTAAATAGTCTTATATTTGTCTGAAGCCAGGTCGCCCAGGCTGTACGGCCCGAAATGAGTGCGGTGTAACTTGCTAATAGTGTAGCCCAGCGCTTCGAACGTGCGGCGTATTTGGCGGTTGCGGCCTTCGTGCATGGTGACGCGCCAGGCGGTATCATTGGTTTCGCGCAGGCGCTCCAGCTGGAGCTTGCTGACGCCGTCGGCGAGTAATATGCCATTATCTGCAATCATCTGCCGGTGTAACGGCTGCAAGGGGTGGTTGAGGATAATTTCGTATACTTTTACCTTTTGGTACCGGGGATGGGTTAATTCCTGGGCGAGTGCGCCATCGTTGGTCAGCAATAGTAAACCGCTGGAGTATTTATCCAGGCGGCCGACTGGCTTGAGGTGGTCAAGCTCGGCCGGCAGCAGATCGTAGATAGTCTGGCTGCCCTGCCCGTCCCGGCTGACCACGTAGCCGGGCGGTTTGTTGTACATAATGGTTTGGGTAATGGCCGGCGGCGTTAGGACATGTCCGTCGAAGGTCACGACGTCTGTTGGTTGGGCGTCATAGCCGGAGGTTGGTTTGACGTCGTTAACGAATACCCTGCCCTCGGCAATAGCGGCGTCGGCGCCACGGCGCGAAACGCCGGATGCGAGTGCGACAAATTTATTTATGCGGGTCATTACAAAGAAATGCTATTGGGATCGATTGGCTTGCCGTCAGCACTGACGGGGTTGGGTGAAATGACATGCCCCGGAGGGTGTGGTAAGTCGGCGTGCGCGGCGTTATTTGCCGGGACGTCGTTAAAGCTTGGCCCGTTGCTGGCTGGCGCGCCGGGCTGCTCGTCTTTGTCGAAGTCAGTAATGCCTTCTTTGGCGAGCAAGGCGTTTAGGTCGGGAGCCTGGGCGTTATCGGTAGGATGCTCCAGCGGCTTGATGATTTTTTTACGGACGACACCGTCGGAGTCGGCGTCGGTGCGGCCATCGGCCGGCGTCGGGTTGTCGTTGACCGGTTCCGGGGCTGGTGCTGGAGGTGTAGCTGGCTCGGGAACTGGCGGTTCGGCCGGAGCAGCTGGAATTGGCGAGATTGGCGGCGCCGGGACTTCAGGGATAACGGGTGTGGGGGCTGGTGCTGGAACAATGGGTTCTGCAACTGGCGTGGGTGTGGGCGCAGGTGCCGGGATAGGTGGTGCGACGTTTGATACGGCCGGAGCGGGGTTGGCGGGATTGTTTAGCAGGTCTTTGACGGCGTCGGCCATCATTTGCTCACTGCCGCCGGTCGCTGCTGTCGCCTGGGGTGCTGGAGCAGGAGCAGCGGGTGCGGGCGTGGCCGGTGCAGCAGTCGGTGCTGGGGGTGTTGGTGCCGGAGTTGGCGTGGGCGCTGGTTGCGGGGGTACAGCTACCGGTGCAGCGGGTTCGGGAGCTGGTGCAGCCGTGGGCACAACGGGTGCGGGCGGCGCGGTTGGCGGGATAGAAAGCGGGGCCGGAGCTGGCGCTACTGGCGCAGGTGCCGGGATAGTTGGAGCGACGGGCGCAACCGCCGGTGCGGCTGGTGCAGCGGGTTCGGGAGCTGGTGCAGCCGCTGCAGGCATGGTGGCTCCGCTTTCGGCCAATAGGTCGCCGGCGCTTTTGACGATGTCTTCCAGCGTAACTTGTGATTTTACCAGATAACGGTCAGCGCCCAATTTGTCGGCGCGGGACTTGTCTTCGGCTTGGCCGAGAGCGGTCAGCATGATAACTTTTACGTCTTTGAGACCTTCGGTGTTGCGCAAAATATCGAGCATCTCAAAGCCGCTAATGCGTGGCATCATAACGTCAGAAATGACCAGGTCGGGCATTTCTTGCTTGGCAACAGCTAAGGCAGTTTCACCATCCGGCGCGGCTACAATGTCGTACCCTTCTGCCTGCAATCGCGCTTCATATATTTCGCGCAAGTTATTGTCGTCTTCGACGAGCAGAATTTTAGCCATTCGTTGCTACCCCTATGTTGTGAAGCTTATGTTTGATGATATTGTAACACGTACTCATGCTCACTCCGTTAACTTTTTGCCTGTTCCGTAGGGGCTGCCGCGGCCAACGTGGTCGGTGCGTTGGGCGTTTTGGTTGTTTCGGCGGTTATGGGCGCGGCGGTTTCTTTGGCCTCGTCGGCAGCTTGCTGGCTTTGGAGCTGCGATGCGCGTTGCGCGGAGAGGCGCGGCAAGTTAATAAAGAAGGTGCTCCCCTTGCCTAACTGACTCTCGACCCATACGCGGCCTTGGTATAGCTCGATGATTTTGCGCGAAATGAATAACCCCAGGCCGGTGCCGCCGATGGTGCGGGTGGCGGAGTTATCAACGCGGTAGAATTTTTGGAACAGGTGCGGGATGTCTTCAGCCGGAATACCTGCTCCGGTGTCGCGGACATACAGTTGGACAACGTCATTGTTGCCGGTCAGGCCAATACTAACCTTACCGGCTTCGGTGTATTTGCAGGCATTGTCAAAGATGTTCGTGATGACTTCGCGCAAGCGGTCGGGGTCAGCATAGGCGTAGTACAGCGGCTTGACGACCTTAAGGGCGCTGGTGGTGTCAATCGCGTTCGGGTTGGTGGCGTCAATGGATTCCCCGGTGCCGACGACGAATTCAGCAGCCAGGCCTTTCTTTTGGGCAGAGAAACGCAGGTCTTCAACAAGTTGCTGCAAGTAGGAGCCCATCTCGATGACGCTGGGGTGGTTGCTGAGGCGGCCGTCTTCGGCTTTGGCGCTGGTTAAAAGGTCCTGAAAGAGCTGGCCGAGGTGCTGGGTGCTGCTGTGGGCCTTTTCGAGGAAGCCGCGGGCCCGGCTGTCGATGCTGCTGACTTTTTCGTTTAAGGCCAAGGCCAGGTAGCCCTCGATAGCGGCTACCGGGGTGCGCATTTCGTGCGAGGCGGTGCTGATGAACTCGGCGCGCTGCTGCTCCTCGGCGCGTTCGGCAGACACGTCGCGCATCACGGCCACGGCTCCGGCAATGTGGCTGTCGGTATTGCTTTCGCCGACGCTAATCGGCGAGATAACCAGCGATATGATGATCTTTTTCCCGTCGCGGCCGTTAAGTTGTAAGTTTTGGCTGATGCGGCGTTTTTTGGTCAGTACTTCGGCGAACGGATTTTGGTCGCCGGCAATTTCTTCGCCCTTTTCGCTGGATAGCTTAACAACCAGCTGGGCTTCGATGCCGGTAGCTTCGGTAACCGGCCATTGGGTCATGCTGGCGGCAGCCGGGTTGATAAGGGTAATTTTGCCTTCGGTGTTGATTACGATTACACCATCGTCGATGGACTGGATAAGGATCGCCGACTGCTCCTGGTTACTGCGCAGCATGCCAGATAGCTTATCTACCTGCCGGGCTTGCTGACTAGTAAAGCGGTTGCGCCAGAACAGATAGCCCAAGCCCGCAGCAGCCACTGCTCCGCCGAGTAACACCCAGAGCGGCCTAGTGATATTCACCGGATGGAAACTGCTGGCCAGGAAGACGACGATACTGCTGACTAACGCCGAACCTAACACGATCGGTATGCCGTAGATGCCGTTCAGCGCGGTGGTAAAAATCCAGATACCAATGAAGACGTATTTGGCGCTGCCCTGCGCGTTGCTAATGCCGTTCAATAGCACTAATGAGTTGAGCATAGTACCGCCAAGCGTTGCCAGCGCTATGCCGAAGCGTGCCACTAACCAGTACAATCCCACCAAGTAAATAAGTGTGGCGCCGGCCAGCGTCAGGGTGACGTCGCTGTTCAGATAGTACTGCTGGGCAATATTGTGCAACGCCGGTATTTTGTGGGCTAGCAGGTTAAGTGTAACAATAGCGCCGTTGAGCGCCACCATGGTACCCCAGTAAATGCGGTACCAAACTTTAGATACGTGAAACATAAAATCGTCTACGATCATTAGGCTTAGTATACTACTTATGCTTGCCCGATGGCGACCCCTTATATCGAGCGCCCAGTTGTCAATTCTTCCCTGTTATGGTAGTATTAGCCGAGTTAATTTTGGTGGTTACCGGTTAACGTATGTGGTGATCTGGCCCCTTCGTCTAGTGGTCCAGGACGTCTGGTTCTCATCCAGAAAATCGCGGGTTCGACTCCCGCAGGGGTCACCAAAATATTGCAATAATACCACTTAAGTGGTATTATTTGTTTTTATGAGTGAATTACACGAATCAACCTCTCAACTTAGCCCCCGGGAAGTCCTTGAGGGGTTTCTGGGTAACGAGCCTCTAGGCTCACCAAGTTGGCTGCGTGTGGCTGATTATTTTGCGTTAATGCATGTAGAGACGCGGATAAACTATCTTCAGGACTATCCTCAATCGGTTGAACTATTGCAAGCTGTCGCTGACCGTGCGCAGATTACAGAAACGGTCCGGAATCGTTCAGTGGGTATAGATGCGGTCGCCTACAACCAAGTGAATGTCGGGGAAGTGTATGCTGGCTATTTCGGTGCGCATGCGGTCCCAGACCCCCAGCGAGAACGTAATTTCCTAGTGCAAGAAACCCATGCGACAATCGCCGAAGCAGTGCTTGCCGACTTGCGGGGTATTGTCACTGATCGAGCCGTCACAAATTAAGCTAGGTGTCCACTTCTTGAGTCCGGGTACGATGGAGATAGGTCAACTCTAAGCCTACTAAAAGCTAGCAACTCTTTCTCAATTTGATTCCACCCTATCCCACTTCTGGTCGCTATTCTAAAGTTTTTGGCGTTTATAGCCCTCGTTTCCTCCCTAGTTACTCTGTAGAGCGGGCTGATAACGGGGGTTATAAATTTTAATACGAGCAGAGTCGTAGTTTATACAATAATATTGTAGAATACATTTTATAAGGTTAAGGAATAGAAATGCCGGAGAACCAACCAACTTCTAGTAAAACCAAGAAAAAATTTTACAAACGACCTGTATTTTGGATTGGAGCCGTAATCCTAATCATTATAGTCTCCGCTGCGGGTAGTGGCAGCAAAAACGATAAAACGATTACAGCTAGCGACTCTGCCGCCAAAACCAGTACTACGTCTGACACGGCACAGCAGCAAGTAGCCACCCCGACACAGCCAATCATTACACAAACCACTCCAACTAATACCGCCACAACCACTCCAAAGCCTGCTGCAACAGTCACGCCCGCTGCACCAACCGTAACGGTAAGCCAGAAGAACGCCCTTAGTAAAGCAAAAGACTACCTCAGCTACACAGCATTTTCGCATGACGGATTAGTTGCTCAGCTAGAGTATGAGCAGTTTTCTGCTGCCGATGCTACATACGGGGCTGACAATTCCGGTGCGGACTGGAATGCACAAGCGGCTGCAAAGGCGAAAGACTATATGAGTTATTCATCGTTCTCGCGCGGCAGTCTGATTGACCAACTGGAATACGATAAGTTTACGCCAGACCAAGCTACGTACGGTGCAAATGCAGTAGGCCTATAAAGCTATAGACTTCACGCATCTTTCTTGCCAGCCTGTACTTCTATCTATTAACTCCTCCGTGAGGCGCCGCAGGGCGAATAGTCCATTGCTTACCTCATTGTAGACGTCGGGGTTATCAGGGTCTTGTATAGTGGTGTCGCCATCGAGCATAAAATGAGCGCTTGCATGTCTGATGTTTCGTAATCTCTTGGAGGCCGTTCCAGCAAAGGTGCCTAACTCGTGAAATATGTCAGGCCGGGAGGCGTAGAAGTCGTTTATGTAGGTGTTCATGGCTGTATTTATATTGCCGAAGTACAGCTCGATTATCTTCCAGTAGGATAGGACTCGGTAGTATGGCGTTACCGCTAGTGTTGCTTGACGGTAGTGAGCGAGCGCTGCCCATCGCTTTTCTGTAAATGTATTTACGTCTAGCCGTTGAATGACCATGTCTATTTGGTCGTGTCCGTAGTGCATGCTCACATATTTTTCCGCCGGTTGGGAAGTGCTTGGCACTGGATGTGCTATGCCTACCCAAAGTCTAGGATTAATAAATGTGCCATGCGTAACATAGCATAATAAACTGGCTAGCCTATGTGCCACGATATGCCCGTCAAAGTTATTCTGGTCGCACTGGAATATAGTCCTAGGCATCACGGTTCGTAATTCGCCCCCAACCTCTTGCTGCACTTGGTTAATCCAAAGTATCTTTCTGCCGAAAAGCTCAAAGTGATGGAATATATCGTACGCGTCTGAGTCGCTAATAAATAGGTGCGTGTCGTAAGCTGTCGTCTGAAAGTACGAGCCACGCCCTAAGTATGGGAACGCCTCATCTGTTATCTGCTGAGCTGTTACTGCCGGCAATCCCTGCTGCATATTTGCATTCTATCAGGAGTCGTTGGGTTATTTATATGTTTTATATCCGGCGGACTGTTGCTAGCTGGTCGGTCCGTTATGTTACGAAATATTCCTTCTGGACTCAAAAGTCATGACGTTGCCTTCAATCGGGTCGTTGCGTACTTGTGCACCTCTGATGGATATCGTGCCATTGTTAAAGTTGGGCATCATATAGTCCTTATGTCCACGCGGGAAGCGCCAATAATCAACGCCATCACCCATTTTATGAATAACGGACAGCATCGTTTTATCGCCAATATACCTGCCCCATTCAGGGCTGTTGTGAGCAATCACATCTAGCTCGTATAGCTGCTCGCCAATGGTATCCCTGAACTCACGGAACGATACCGTTTTAAGGAGGCGTTTGACGTGCTTAATCTTGCCGTCAAATTGGTTGTTTGCGCCGAGCTGTATCGATCCTCTAACGACAACATCTCTTTTAGGGGTGCTTTCGAACACCTCAAACTGCTTAGCGGGGGCTTTGAGGTGGCCGTTTTCGGTCTCGCAGTTCGTAATCCTAAATAAGGTTAGCTTCGCAGCACCGCCATTAAATTGCCAACCAGCGATAAGGATGACAAGCGCTTCAGGGCTTCTTTTGTAGTAATACTTTTCGTTTAGACCATCTATAATACGTTGAATAATTTCCGCGATTTCTATGTCCCTGATGTCAGACGAAGCAAGCAGGTTCGTTATCCAATCCGCGACATGTACGCCTTCCTCAAGATAAATGTTGTTACCCGTGTATGCAGCCAGGAACTTACCGTTTTTGCACTTAATGTACTGACTCTTGACGGCTTCACCAGCCGGACTTCCGTGGCTTGTATATGTAAGCTGCGTATCGGTTGATACGCAAACCCTTTCTTTATTAAACGCCATGGCAATAAGTGTCATATTGATATAATTATATCCCTAGTGAGGTAGGCGTTTTATTTGAGCGTATAATCAAAGCGAAGCCAGAACAGATATGGGACCAGTAACAATATTTGACAAATCCGCATTACAGTCATTCAGCATGGATGAATCCGTGTGGTTTGATGCGTTTATGATGGGCAATATTACGCCGTTATTTTATGTCGAAACACTCGCTGACTTAGAAAAGTCCATGAGGAATGGTAAGACGCCAGAGGAGTTTGTTGGCATGCTTGCCCATAAGACCCCCTTTCATGCAGTTCCCAATGTTCACCATGAACGGATTATTGAGGCTGAGCTTATGGCGGGACCTTCTGAAACAGGGATGGATGGGACTGGGCGACCAGTGATAGCGGGAGGTAAGCCTAAGAAAAATGCAGACGGGACTTTTAGTATCCATTTCGATGAGTTCCCAGAAGCAGCAGCCCTAAGCCGGTGGCATGACGGCAAGTTTGATGACATTGAAAGAAGCGTAGCTAAGCAGTGGCGGAGCAGCCTTCAGAACCAGGATAGCGAGTCTCAGATAAACATTGTAAAAAACATCTTCCAGACAAGTTTGAAAATCTCCAACCTAGAACAGCTCAAGGCTGCAATAGATGAGTTCTGTGATAGTAATGACGCTCATACGTTGCGTTTAGCCCTAAATATCGTAGGCGTCCCCGTGCAAGCACAGGAAAAAATTCTAAATAGATGGAATAAGCAGGAGCAGCCCAAGCTTGTGGATTTTGCCCCGTACACGACCCATGTGTTTAAGGTTGATTTACTTTACTATCTAGGCATTGAGAGGGGTTTCATATCGGGCGTACGAGCAAGCAATAAAGTGGATATGGCTTACTTGTACTACCTTCCATTCTCAATGGCATTTGTTTCGGGTGATAACTTACACCAGCGGACAGTACCCCTATTTCTTAGAGATGACCAGACATTTGCTACCGCGTCTGAAATGAAAGCAGCTCTCAAGGAGTTCGATGATTATTTTGATGGCTTGCCGGATGATGTCAAGGCACTTGGCGTCATGCGCATTGCTGGTTATCCGCCCACGCAGCTAGATAACGTAGTCACTCGCATGTGGGATAAATCTATGCGTTCCGATTGGCGCAAAATCTCTGATGAAGAGCGAGAAGAAAGGCTTAAACCCCGTTCACCAGACACGAAAGATGACCCGGAATTCGTAAAGGCCGTAAATAAGACACGTGACACGGCTGTTGATATTGAAGAGGGTACGCCGTTGCCCCCTCCTGAAGATATTCAGCAAATGTTTCTTAAGCGGACTATGCCAGTGCGTAAAGGAAAGTGGCGTATGATTTCAGAAGAACAGCAAAGAGCTATAAAAGAGGAAGATGAACAAAAGGGTTAGTAATACTGGCCTACGTCATACTTATAAACATTACAGGGTATTAAGTGGGAACCCACTCCTCTTTTGCTTATCTGGTATTGCCTAAATCTGTTATCTAATAAGCCCCGCCAACGGGTTAACTCATCCACTAAAGTTATAAACTCATTCGTCGCTGGGTCACCAAGAGAAAATAACAGAGGCGAAGCTGTGCTATAGTTGCTTTGTTTTTTTTGTTTGACTCATTGTAGACCCCGTGAATGATGTACTAATATAGGCCCATGAGGAAACTTGGTGTCGCCTGCAAAGATTATCGGTCGCTTCGAGACGGTCGCGTCCTGGCAGGGCATCTACGAATTGCGTCTGATACGGAACGTGAGGCTGGTTACTACTTTACTGAGCCCGTTATCATACCTGATGGTATCCATTTACCTACTGATACCGAACTGCGCGGTTTTGCTGCCGAGCCTGATGACCCAGATGCGCTTCGGCTATTCGGCCAGTCACAGGAAGTTGCGGCGCTTAGTAAGACTATTGTCCGGGCGCATCGGGAGCACATGCGCTCTGCTCGGGAGGGTACGGGCCGTGAAGCCATAACTAAACGGTTGGATTTAGAATTACCCCGAGGGATTATGTCGCAGTGCGTGGTGATCCGCGCTAAACCCAATACTCTTTCGACGTCAGTCGCTTCAAATATGGATTTTCGCAAACCGGGCATGCACCCTGATATGTGGCCAGAGCCGACCTGGGGCGCTGGCCTATGCCTGAATGGTAGCCGGTACATTGTCGTGGGTGATGTGGGAGTTGAAGATATCCCAAAAGAACTGCGTTGGCTCGGTGCTGGAGTGTCGAAAGTCCCGCGCCGGGATGCTTTCCGTAAGGTGGTAGAAGACAGCCTCATCTCCTGCGCTGATGGCACTGTACCACCGGAGCGGCTGCGCGAGTGTCTATTCTTGCGAGTAGATGCAGGTGAAATGTATTCCGGCGTACCTATCGCCGAACAACTCCATGACGGCTCCTCACTTGGTCAAGCGGCATCACGACTGGCGCTTATCACCACTCGTGTATCATTGCCTATTGATTTGTATTCTCCTGCCTTCTAGTGCCTCTGTTTTAACATTGCAGGTGTGTATATGCCGCACGGGAATGGGGCTACTCATATATTGGTTGTCCTGGTTGTACGCTACGCTGACAATTCCTCTCCGGCGCATCGCTTCGACTTTCAGCTGGTGTAAACTTTTTGGATACGGGTCACCAAACATAAGCACTATAAAAGACTTTCTCGGAAGTCTTTTATTCATCTAGGCTAATTTGGCCCAGCTTTTCCGATAATTAATATCTCGATTGTTTGTCGATATGTCTAGCATTAGGTTCACGCCTTCCAAGCAGCCCAGATTAACGCGTTGTATATACGTGACTCCATCGATTTGAATTGAGTACGGCGTAAAAGGTTTACGGATGATTTCTTTGACTAAGATTTCGATTTCTTCGGGAGTCATCCCCGTATCAATATCAAATTGTATGTGCGGCAGGTAGTAATCAATCCACTTATCCTCAGTCTTGCCTTCGTGTGGCAGGAACTCTAGGAGCGGACTTGTGACGTCGGACAAGTTACCAACGAATATCCAGGCCGCGTCGTCAATCGAAGGCTCCTGGTAAACCGAGTAGCCCTTACTACTGGCTTCTTTGGCTATTGCCTTTACTGCACCCTCCTTTGAGGCTGTCTTGTAGCAAAAGCCAATATGATTAATGCCTTTGTAGCCGTTACTAGCCTTTATTGCGTAGATAAGTTCCTCGATAGCCGAGTGTGGAATGACCTCATCAGCCCTTTTGCTTCTGTAGGCGAACAGCGACAAGGCGTCGTCTGCGATTGGTGTGACTACCCTGCCCTCCTCGATATGGAATAATCCCAGGCTTCCTAGCCGGTCATCCGCCAAAAGTCGGTAGATACTTTGTATGTGTTGAATCAATGTCATGACGCTTCTAGTATATGCCAGTCTCGTGTATGCCCCCTACTCTATTCCCTAAAGGGATATAGATTGCACGAGCTAGTTCACCCGTAACAGAGTAGGCTCCAGCCCACATTACGGATAGCGTCGTTCCACCGCACAATCTCCGCCTTTTTTTTGCTGGAATGTATACTATTGGTATGAATGTAAAAAATCTTCGATTGGCAAAAAACATATGCTGGGCATTGGGCGCGGTATCCATGTTTTTCTTGATCCTTGGCGATAAACAAAATAACACCTTAAATGTGCTTACTTTTGTGCTCATTATTGCCGGTATAGTTTTTTCGGTATTACAAGATAAGAAGTCCTAGCCCTTTCGCCACGAAATGAGCTCATCGCCGGGGGCTAAGTCACGCTGCCGCTGGCAAGCCGATGGGTAGGCCCTCCTCCATAGCGTAGGTCATCGAGGCGAATAACCTCCCGAGCTGTTGTTCGGTTGATGGGGTGTGTCGTCCGAACATGCTCATGTCGATGTAGTTGAGCGGATCATAGGGGAGCGGCTGATCAATGTCTGTACCGGCTTCGGCCTGTTCGGCGTTGGCTACGATAAATGCTTCGATACTGGTGGTGTCATACCGGAGGTGACTGGTTGTGACGACTGCCAGGCCGCGGTCTGAACCGTCAAGCGGTTCGTAAGTGGTCGTCGATGAATTGTCATTTCGGCGCGGCAGCCGCCGTACTGTCCGGACGGGTTGCAGCGGCGGCCCTTCGCGGCCGATATCCCCCCTGCGCGACAGGATGGCCAACGAAGCGGCCACATGTATGGCCGCGGCATAGTTTTCTTGTTCTACGTGCGGCACATTGAGGATGTTTTGCCTGCGCCAGGCGGTGCTGTGCTCCGGCATTTGGTGCATAAGCGCGGTCGGCGCGTTTTTGGCCACGGCGGCGTAGCCGATACAACGCATGCGGTTGCCTTCTGCTTCGGCCGTGACGGCCGCCCAATGCCTTTCGTTAGCCGTATGGAATAACACGACACTGTCGCCGTCTTTGTAAGCGAGCGTCATGCCCCAGCGCAGCTCGCTAAAGCAGGTCCGAGAATTGTCGTCTTGGTCGGGCTGATTATAGTTTTGGATCAACCGCTTCGCCCCGGCGGCGGCAGTTGCAGAAGTCTCGTTGTTTGCCATTTGTCTATAGTATATCGGCAACGGAGACAAACATCGCTATCTTTCGTAGGTTTTGGCGTTGCCGGTAAAGCCGTTTACTTGGGTGGCGGTTTGGCCGGGGAACGCTTCCATCTTGAGCTTGCGGGTATCGGTAAGTTGGAACAGGACGGTGCCGACAACTTGGGTATTCTGCGCAGACACGCCGCCGGTTGGCGAGGAAGGCAGTACGTATTGGGTAAATTCGTACTTTGTTAGGCCGCTACTTTTGCCGATAGTCGCCGGATCCGGCGACCCGGCTTTAGCGGTGAACTGGGTGGCCTTGCCTTGGTAGTCGCCAATCGAAATGTCGATCTGGTTACGAGTAACCGCGTCCGGTACGACTGCCAGGTGCGAGTTCCAGTAGCCTTGACCATTGCTGTCGGCAACCCTTTGCCCGGCGCCGGCGTAGCCGTTGGTGCCGGTCTGGAACCAGTTACCGACCAACTTGCCGTCTATATCGTAGTCGATCTTGCCCCCGTACGGCGTAAATTTGCGCTGATCCTTGGCTAACATTTCATCCAAGGCCGGGTTTTTAAAGTATTTGAAGAAATCGTCGGTGTGCAGTTTGTATAACTCCGTCTTGTAGGAGTCGGGGTTTACGAAGCCTTTGAGGGTAAGGTCAAAGTTATATACGGCCGTGTCCAGCGACTGCGCCCCTACCCGGCCGATCTGCTGCCCGGACTTAACGGGAATATGCAGGTCTTTGCCGCCGCTAGCGTCTATTTGTTTCGCCAGTCCCGGCTCTAGGCTCGTGAGTAGGTCGAAATAGGTGTAGAAACTGCAGCTATGCTGAAAGTACAGCTGGTACTCTGCTTTTTGCGCTGCGCCGTTGTCGACTTTCTGCGTCCGAACGCTGTAGCTTACTATGTAGCCGTCGGCCATGGCATATACCGGGGCCGCGTCCCGGTTAGTCATGTCGTTGGGGTAAAAGTACAGGTGGTCAATAGGCGTCACGTGGGCTCCTGCCAGGGTGCCGGCCGGTAAAATAGTGCTGACGTCGCGCATGTCCATTGGTTCATGTGTTAACTGGACGGTACCGGAGTTTTGGCTAGCTACGGACCCGCTGCTTTTTTGTTGATTTTTATGCTTAGAGACAACCCGCCAGCCGCCGAAGCCTACGACCGCCACGACGATTAGAACAACGGTCAGTTCAATAACATGGAACCCATCTTGATTTTTTTTCATCCCACATTCCTATATTTTTATTCGATCTTGCTTATGTATATCACTTTACGCTTTTAGCCGGTTGAGCACAAAGAGTTCCACAACCGAGAGTTTACTCTAGATCTCTGGTCACATGCCCATATTTTTTGATACATGGTGTGAGATCCGGTATGCCGAATTTTTGGGCCAGCTGTTCGAATCGTTGGGCCTTGTGCTCGCCGAACAGAGACACGTAATGTTTATACCATTCGTAAGAATTGAAGCATGGCGGCTCTTCTTTTGAGTGGAACTTGTCGGCGTACATGACCAACTCTTCTTCTGATGTTTCGGCCAGGTAGTTTTGCTCGGGTAGCGGCAGATTTTGGCTTACGATATCAGATTTAGCCAACCCGACACCTGTGTGGTGTGACGCAAAGCGCCAGATAACCTCCGGGAAGCCCTCCTCTTTTAATATAGCCTCGCCGCGCACACCGTGGGTGATGTAATGCAGATCTTGTCGTTCCTTGCCGGCCTTGTCGAATAGTGGGTAGACGCCAATGTCGTGCAGCAGGCAGGCAGCATGTACTAGCTCGGCGTCGACATCCAGGTTGTTTTGAGCGATGAGCTGTTGGGCTATATCGTTGATAATCTGGCAATGAGTAAACACCAGTGCTAACACTGCCGGGGTTGGCGCGTATTTTTTATGCAGGGCTTCGATGTCTTGAGCGGTGGGCAGCTGCATAATTACTGTAACGGTTCGCCTGTTGCGTCGAAATTGGTGCGGTAGCCCATTTTGTGGGCGGCCAACACCATAAGGCGGCGGTCGCCTTCACTAGTGCGTCCGGCGGCGGCGAGGGCGCATAGCAGGCCGCCGTCCTTGTCCATCACAACAATGCCGCCATCCCAGGGGCAAAACATCGGGGCAGTGTTTTGGCGCATGAGCATGTCTGCTTCTGACCATTCTTTGTTCTTGATTCTATTTGCATGCTTTATGGTGTCGGCTCCGTATGCCAGGACGGTAAATGCCTTATGCAGGGCGGTAACAACGCTGATCGCTTTGGCCCTGTCCATGCGCCTGGATGCGGTGGGTACGGCCATGACATCAGGTTGAGCGACCATGCAACAGATGGCGACTGGACTGCCCGGCCCTTTTTCGTCCGTAGCGGTGGTTTTGGCAAGTTTAGCGGCGCAATCCACGAGCGCGGCGGCATCTTCGTCGGTAAATTGTTTCTTCATGGTCCTAGTATAAATCAAAGTTTCGACAATACTGCCCCGTTGCCGTAAAATAAAAATTCATGAGTGTTTCTATTGTTCGCCCCGCTGAAATTACGCCAGCGCTGTCGGTAGTTCTGACGCCTCAGGCCTTCGGTAAAGCTCAGGAAGCGAATATTACTGCTATTGAACCCGATTATGACGCCATGCGGGCCATCGGCGAAGTTACGGCGACCGGCCAGGATTGGCTGCCGGATATTACGGTCATCCGCGAGCATAGGCCCCTTGGGCAGCACGACATAAATTTTAATACGGCACGCCCTACGGCGCCCTATTTTTTGGCGTCAGAACTGGCAGTGCGGGAGCGCTCGCTACAGGTGGTAACGGCCAGCGGCCTGCGGCGGCATCTGGGAGATACCGGCAAAAAATTGGTTGAACTGACGGTTCGCGACTGGGACGGACTCGGTGAGATATTGGCTGAAGCCATCCTGAACACCCGCATGAGTGGCAATGGCCAGGAACAAGTTCTGGACCGCGTTACCGATGCCCTGAGCTGGTTTGTCAGCCAAGTAATCCATGAACCTATGCTGGAGTCGCCCAATCGCCGGAAAATACAGGCCGCACGCGGTATCCGCCCCTACACTATTACTCGCGGCCGAACCTAAATTGACCGGCGCGTATTGCACCTGTTCCCGGATAGTATCCAGTGGTATATAGAAGCACTCGCCGAGGTTTGCTACTATTGATTAATGGACGAAGCGAAAATTATTAAAACCCCGGTATCCGAGAAGATTAGTTTGAGCGACGCAGAGGACTTTAGCCGTCCTGGTTTTGACGGACATGTCTATGTGCCGTCGGAGGCTGGCGCCGGGTTTAATACATTGCTTGTGGATGTGCACGGAAGGCATCCGCTGAAACGAATGGTCGACACTACACGGACTTATTTTGTGGTCGCCGGCAGCGGCACGTTTACGCTGGACGGCGCCGCCAGCGCCGTTGCCGTGGGCGACCTGTTCGTAGTCGCGCCGGGCAGCACATATGCATACGAAGGCCAGATGCAACTACTGGAAGTAAATATATCCCCAGACAACAGCTTCAAGGACGAAACGCTCGGGAGAGGGTAGCAAGTCCTACATGCTCAGCTTACGCTGTGAGCCGCGGCCAGAATGTTTGTCTGCTGTTGTCTTTGTCTAAATTAAAATGCTGGGCAATGTTGGCGTGCAGGCTGGCGGCGTCGAAGCTACGCAGGCGTTCTTTGGTAACGAGGTATTTTTCGATGTCCCGGTAAACATCGTAGAGTTTTTGCTGATCACTTTCGCTATATGCGGCGCCGGTTTGATGCTGGGAGGTCACGATGCGCATACCGTCCAGGTAGCCGTCGATCTGATTAACGTCAGAAACCATACCTGCAACGTAGACGACGATATCTACGGAAGTCACTGCGCGGGACTGAGCCCGGCCCGTCAAGCGGCGCCAGAGGCTAAACCGGCTGCCGGGCAGCCCGATAACGTTAAAGTAATACGCTGCTGTCAGGATGCCAATGTCGCCAACGATAACGGGGATTTCGTAGGCCCGGCTGGCAAAGTACCAATTTTCGTAGCCGGTCACTTCCAATACGCCAATAATAATACTTGAGGCAGCCTGTAGTCCCAGCCCGACGGCCAGCCAACCAAATGATTTACTATATTCTTTGCCAACTTTGGTGCGGATGCGCAGCGCCATGTAGGCGGCGGCGCTGTAGCAGATGACCGGTATAAACGGCACGAGTTCAAACAAATCATACTGGTGTTCGTTGAACTGGGTCCAGACCACGATGTGCGGAATAAAGGCGTGAAGCCCCCAGCCTATAAGAATGACGACACTAACAAGGGCCACCGATGTGATGCGGCTTTTGAGTTCGAGCAACTTATAGAATTTGCGCATGCCCAGGTACATAAATATACTGCCGACCAGGTACGGCAGGTAGCTGGACATGTTCCACCAGACGTTCGGCCACAGGTAGTAGTATTCGATGATCGGGAACGTTATGGTCAGCACGCCGACGGCGAATTGCGCCAGCGCCACCATCCGCCAGGCCGGTTTGAGTTCTTGCTTAAAGTTGCGCAGCGCCCGCAGGAACAGTACGCCGCCGCCGATCGCCAACACCAGGTCAACGATTGTTGTTGGCGCCCCCAGCGGCGAATAGAAAGTGTCCCCCTGAAAGCTAGCCGACTGCGGCAACAGCAGCCAAATGCCGCCAGCGCCTAGTGCCGCAACTACAATAAGTATCACGATTAATCTGAGTTTAGTACTGCTGCGCATGCGCCCCACCTTTTAGCTATGTGTTAACTATATGTAATTGCATTATAGGTCAACAACACAACATTGTCCTATTACGCTATTGTCTTTAGTGATATATATCTACATTACTTGCGATACGGCTCATGCTATTGTAAAAATAGCTAACGCTTGGAGCATTAGTGTTTATAGAAGGTAAAGGCTTGACGTCCTCTGTCGCACTAGAGGGTGGGGTGAGCCGGATGCACGTCAACCTTCGCAACGCTGGCTTTGGAGTGGGAATTACCGACGCTTCGGCGCCAATGCTTTGGTTTGGCTGTGCCAACGCCTACGCCCGTCATGATCTACAGACGGGCGTTTTAGAAATAACCGACCGGCTGCCAAAACATTTTGAACAGGAACGGCACCCGTCGCTTTTGTGGCTGGATTTGCCGGTTGCCTACCTTGAACGGACGTTAGACGAGGTGGATATTTGCGCCCGCGGCTTTGCGGCTGCGACGCGCATAACGGCGAGAACGTTATCTATTGAAACTTACGGCGACGTGGAGTTGCGCGGCGTGTACATCGGCCAGACCTGCTTTGCTAAAACGGTGCGCGGCAATGTGCTGGCACAAAATCTTGTTGCCCCCGTGGGCGTTGACGCCGATGCCCGCTACGCGCCCACCGCCGAACTGATTTCGCTGTCTGGCAGCGCGACGGTTGAAGGCGGTGCGGCCGTCTGGCGGATTGCCGCGCAAGAGGTGGCGATACTGGGCGCCGAGGGGCCGATGCATATTACACGGCTGGCTGTGGGTCAGGCGGTGCCGGTTACGTTATAAGGGGGATTTTTGGGCAATGTGATGGTGCCTGTACGTTTTTAGCGTTACAATGCCGTCATGAGTAACACCGGTGCACCGCTCTCTTTAACTGATCTGCAAAAAATTATTCGTAAGTTTTGTGACGATCGCGATTGGGATCAATTCCATAATCCTAAAGACCTGTCGATTTCTATGATGCTGGAAGCCGCCGAAGTACTGGAACACTTCCAATGGAAGAACCTCGAAGAAATGACAGTATATTCTAAAGAGCACAAAGCAGATATTGCCGAGGAAATTGCCGACGTTTTTTATTGGGTGCTATTGCTATCCAACAAGCTTGATATTGATCTAGTTGAAGCTTTTCAAAAAAAGATGGCCAAAAACGAACAGAAGTATCCTGTCAGTAAGGCCAAAGGCACCCACAAGAAGTACACCGAGCTGGGCGCGGAATGATCGTTTACTGGAAGACCAAGGCTGACTTCCGTACAGACGTTATGTCTAACGACATGGAAAATATTATTCTTGCCGCCTACAAGGCCGTCACAGAAAAATCGACAGGTATGTCCGAAATACTATCATGGCGTAATTCTCTGCAATACATGGATCGTGTAATTTCCGATACCGATATTCCGGATGACGTCGGCATCGCTATCGAGTACCACATCCCCCAGTCGTCCAAACGAGTCGACTTCATCTTGACCGGAAAGAATGCCGGCAACCAGGATGCTGCGGTGCTGGTCGAACTCAAGCAATGGACGACGGCTTCCCTTACTACTAAAGACGCCGTTGTTGCAACGCATTTTAAGCACGGCATTACGGAGACTGCTCACCCCTCATACCAGGCCTGGTCCTACAAATGTTTGTTAGAGGACTATAATCAAACGGTCAATCAGGATAATATTCAGCTCTTCCCTTGCGCCTATCTGCATAATTACAGCCCAGACGACGTTATCAAGAATCCTTTTTATGACGAGTATCTACAAAAAGCTCCGGTCTTCTTGAAGCCCGACGCAGTAAAATTATGCGAGTTCATCAAAACACACATCAAATACGGCGATAGAAATGATATTATGTACCGCATTGACCACGGCAAAATTAAGCCCTCCAAAAATCTTGCCGATCAGCTATCTTCCATGCTCAAAGGCAATCAGGAATTCGTATTAATTGACGATCAAAAAGTTGCTCACGAAACCGCGTTGCAGCTCGCCATACAGTCTGACGAAAAAAGTAAGAATGTCCTGATTATTGAGGGCGGCCCGGGCACCGGGAAGTCCGTACTCGCCATTAACCTACTCGTTGAACTTACGCAGCGGGAGCAAGTAACGCAGTACGTGACCCGCAACTCGGCGCCTCGCAAGGTGTATGAGGCCAAACTTGCCGGTTCGCTCAACATGTCGCGTATCACAAACTTGTTTAGCGGTTCGGGCTCGTTCCACTCGGTTAAAGCTAATACGTACGACACTTTGATCATTGACGAGGCGCATCGACTAAATGCTAAATCCGGCATGTTCAGCCACCTAGGCGAGAACCAAATTAAGGAAATTATCGCCGCCAGCAAGTGCTCTGTTTTCTTTGTCGATGAAGACCAGAAGGTCACCCTAAAAGATATTGGTGACAAAGATGAGATACGAGCCTGGGCAGAAAAGCTGGACGTTACCGTGACGGAGCTAAAACTGGAATCGCAGTTCCGCTGTAATGGTTCTGATGGTTACCTGGCCTGGCTCGACGATACATTGCAAATTAGAGAAACGGCTAACGACCTGCTCCATGATATTGACTACGATTTTAAAGTTTTCGACGATCCGCGCGAGATGCATAACCAGATAATTGAGAAGAATAAAGCCAAGAACAAAGCGCGGGTCGTGGCTGGCTATTGCTGGGAATGGATTAGCAAAAAGAATCCTCTATTGAAAGATATTGTTATCGGTGATTATAAAGCGACCTGGAATTTAGACACCGACGGACAAGCCTGGATTATTCAACCCGATTCCGTGAGCGAGGTCGGCTGTATTCATACCTGCCAAGGTCTTGAAGTCGATTATGTCGGCGTGATTATTGGACCCGACCTGGTGGTGCGTGACGGCAAGATCGTGACTGACGTGAGCAAACGCGCCAGTGCCGACAAATCAGTGAGCGGCAGGAAGCAGATGCTTAAGGATGACCCCGTAGCGGCTGCCGTCCGTTTCGATGCGATTATTAAGAATACCTATCGAACGCTCATGACACGCGGACAAAAGGGTTGCTATTTGTATTGTACGGACGAAGAGACGGCGACGTATTTTAAATCCCTGCTGTAGCCAGTAGCCGACTCCTCCAACACCTTACCTACAGCATGTAGAGCCATTAGGCGAGGAACGATAGCAGCCGGATAACCTCATAACTAGGCCGCACATCCCCGAATATCCGGTAAAACGTCCCCAGCGAAGCCTCGTGCAGGCCGTAGGAATGCCCCATTAGGCAGTCGGAGACCATGGTGACTTTGTAGTCCAGTTCGGCGGCGTCGCGGCCGGAAGATTCGCAGCACACATTTGTTACGGTGCCGGTGATTAGTAGCGTATCAATGCCCAGCGCCCGCAGCTGTTCGTGCAAATTACACTTGCCAGGGAAGAAAGCGCTGGCGCCTTTTTTGGCGGCCACAAGGTCCCCTGCCTGGTAGCCCAGCGCTGGCCACAGTTTGACGCCGCCGCCCGGCGCTGCCGGCTGCGACGAGTGCAGATAGTCTTGGGCGCGTTTGGCCCCAATTAAGGCGATGAAGTTTTCGCCGAGTTTGGTGATAGGCGTGGTCACCCAGGCGACGACTCCCCCGCTCTTTCTAACGGCCGCCGCCAGCGTGTTGATCGGTTCGACAAGGCCTTCGCAGCGGTCGTCGCGCTTGACCGTGCCGATGTCTAAATCGATAACAACCAAGGCCGTTTTACGGGGGTCAATGGTTTCGTAGGCGTGCAGCCGCCC
>DASYJQ010000053.1:0-3541 GCA_035996265.1 Saccharimonadales bacterium (SeqCode) | reverse complement strand
CTTTGGCCCGGCCGCGGCGCGGGTAAATCGCTAGTATGCCTGGAACATCATCAACGGTCACGGCACTGGCTTCTTCTAGTTGCACCGTCGTATAACCGTCGTCGTTTGGCGCGGCCTTGGCCAGCAGCAGCTTACTGGTGCGGCGCAGCTGCTTGTTATACAGCGGCTGCATTTGCTTAACCAACGCCGATTCCAATAATAACGCCTGTAGTTCGCCGCCGGTTGACCGCGTGCTGATATTGCGTACGTGTTGGGCTAATTTAAACTCGCCGACCTCGGCATGGTCGCGCATAAAGTGCGACGCCACCCGTTTTTTAATGTTGACGCTCTTGCCGACATACAACGGACTGCCGGTTTCATCTTCCATTATATATACGCCGGGGCCTTCGGGCAGCGTGGTCATGACTTCCGGATTCAGACCTTTGGGCAACGACGGTTTTTTGAGTTGTTTGGCAATGGCCTGTTGCAGTACCTCCGGGTCGAATACGGTCTGCACGTGTTGCACAAACTGCCACAGGGCATGGGCGTCGTCATAGGCGCGGTGCCGGGCGGCGACCTGTAGATTATGACGGGCGATAAGATCCTGCAATTTGTGGGTGCGATGTTCCGGGTACAATGCCCGGCTTAAACGGACGGTGCATAATTGTTGCGGCCGGAAATCTTTACCGACCCGCTTAAATTCCTGCTTTAAAAACGAGTAGTCAAAACGAACGTTATGCGCCACAAACACGGCGCCTTCCAGGATCTGCTCCAACTCGTCGGCGATAGCCATGAACACCGGCGCCCCGCGCAAATCAGCTTCGGTGATACCGGTCAGGTTAGTAATAAACTGCGGCAACGGCACGCCCGGGTCAACCAGCTGACGGAACTCTTGGGTGACAACGCCATTCTCGACGCGAATAGCCGCGACCTCCAGCACGCGCCCCCGCACGTAGCTCAGTCCGTTCGTCTCAATATCCACAAATACCAGTGGGCCCTCTAAAACGCTCATACTTGCTATTATAGCGTCATTTTGACAGTTTTGCGGGTGCATGATTTTTCACTGTCACGTTACCCGGCAACTGTTATGCTGGAAGTTATCAACTAAGGAGAATGTTTTATGGCTGAACAGCCCAAGAAAAACACCGACTGCTTCGCAAACTCGTCCGCGTCGCAATCATGCGCATTTAATCAACGGCTAGTAGCGGTCTAATCGTATTCAATAGATAAAATGAGCCAGCAACCACCACAACAGGTTCCGGTCTTTTTATTAGTGCCTGGAACGCGACGGCCGGCTCCTTAATAATTTCGTAAGCAGTATATCTTTCGGCATCGCAGGCGGTAGCCATCGCTTGCGGATCTATGGAATAGTGCGGCTCGTTCCGGTTGATGACAAAGCTGGTAATAATCAGATGCGCGGCGAGCTGCAATAGTTCATGCGTACCGGCGCCGATACGATTTTCGGGCGTCTTGCTCTTGGCAAACCCCACCAGAACAGCTACCGGCTGGCCTGGGAATTGCCCCTGAATGGACTCAACCAGCGCGTGTAGTTTTTGCGGGTTGTGCGAACCGTCTAAAATTACGGTTTTGCCTTGGATGCTGCGTACTTCCATTCTTGCCGGAACAAGGGTGTGCGCGGCCAATACCATCGCCTGGCGTGCTGGCAACCGGTCCCCGTCGCGTTGCAATACAAACTTCGCCGCATGCAGCGCAAGTTCAAAGTTGCGGCGCTGGAACAGCGGCAAAAAATCGCAATCGGCGCCCAGCTGCGGCTTATCTAAAATGTGCAGATCGGCCTGTTGCTGGCGCACCGCAGCCGTGAACATGTCCATAACGTCTTTGCCTTGCCGCCAACAAAATACGGCGTTGTGCAGTTGAATGATGCCGGCTTTTTGGGCGGCAATTTCCGGCAAGGTATAGCCCAGCACGCTCATGTGGTCAAAGCCGATGTCGGTGAGTACACACACTTTGTCGCTGCGGCTAATAACATTGGTATTATCCAGCAAACCCCCGACGCCGACTTCGATAACGGCATAGTCCACTTTTTGGCGGGCGAATTCCCAAAAAGCAAAGGCGTATAGTAATTCAAAATATGTCGGGGTAAAACCGCCCTCTTCCACGCGGGCCATAAATTCGTTCAACGCCCGTACAAATGCGTTTTCGGGCAACGGCACCATGTTGATCTGCACCCGCTCATTCAGAAGATCGACGTGCGGCGATACGGTCAGGCCGGTTTTTTTACCGCCGGCCGTTAACAACGCGGCGATATAGTATGCGGTCGATGTTTTACCGGACGTTCCGGCAACGTGTATAACGCGCACCTTGTCCTGCGGATTACCCAAGTAATCGAGCAAATCGCGCATGTAGTCTAGACTCATGCGATGCAATGTAGAACGGTTCGGCCAGTACGCTTCCAACACGCCCGGCGCCGCGGCCAGCGAAGCTATACGTTTCATACGACTATTGTACGCTACGGATTTTTTATTTGCTTACAGGCCGGTGAGACTGACTCGCTTATTTTAATGAGCAAGCTATTAAAATCATTTTGTTCTGCTACGGTCAAGCTCGTAAAAAGCCGGGCGTGCAGTTCATTCATGCTTACCTGGACTTTATCGCGCAGCACCTTGCCTTTTTTAGTCAGTACGATAAGTTTAACGCGGCGGTCACCCGGACTTTCCTGACGGTCGACTAAGCCTTGCTGTTCCAAACGGTCAACAATTCCTGTAACATATGATGCGTCGCACGATAACAATGTCGACAGCTGTACCATCGGCACCGGGCCGTGCATCAACAAGCCGATGGCATGCAGTTGGACGAGCGACATGTCATTGTGCTCAGCGATAAAACCCCATTCGTGCTTGATGCGAAGGATGAAGTCAAACAATAACTCGTAAGGTGTTTTTGCAGCTTTTTCCATAAGTGTACCCGTATTATAGTAGAAAACATGACTTTTTCAAATAGCTTGACAAAGTAAACTATCTACAAATACAATCATCTATATATAAAACTAAATGAAAGACAGCATATGAAAAAACACTTTAACTGGGCGCTGCTGGCAATTCTAGCCTTGGCTCAGTTTATGGTCGTCCTGGATACGTCGATCGTGAACGTCGCTTTACCGGCGCTAGAAAGGTCACTACATTTTAGTACTACGAGCCTGCAATGGGTCATTACGGCATACACGCTGTGCTTCGGTGGTTTCCTATTGCTCGGCGGACGGGCCTCTGACCTGTACGGCCGGCGGCGCATGTTCCTGACGGGCGTCATCGGGTTTACCTTGATGTCACTGCTTGTTGGCATCTCGCAGAATAGCGGCACTGTTATCTTTTTCCGCGGGCTGCAAGGCTTGAGCGCGGCATTCATGTCGCCAGCCGCATTATCTATTGTACTAACATCGTTCACCGGTAGAGACCGCAACAAGGCCCTGGGCGTCTGGGGTGCGGTAGCGGCCGGCGGCGCAGCGGCAGGAGTACTATTCGGCGGACTGCTGACCCAGTACTTTAACTGGCGCTGGAACTTCTTTGTGAACTTACCGGTTGGTATCTTCGTAGTCATTGCCGCT
>DASYJQ010000052.1:0-15954 GCA_035996265.1 Saccharimonadales bacterium (SeqCode) | reverse complement strand
ACGTAAAAGAAACACATGGCATGGACAAGCACGCCGCAGAGCTGGAAAGCTTTCAAGAAACGCTTGATGCCGGCCGCCAGACCGGTCTTTTCCAACAAGATATTGTGGTTGGCGCGCCCGACATTGAATCGCTTTTTAAAGTCGCCAATGGCGTAGCCGGCTCGGCGTTCCCCTCGGCCGGCGAAACAACCTGGTCGGTGGAGTCAAACGACAGGGGCGAAATGTATGTCTATACCCGTGAAGTCGTCGCGCTCAATGCCGGCGAAATTGACCGCAACTCGGTAGTTACTGCCGAACGACTCCGTAATACTTTGACCTTCCCGGTCGAATCCGAAGTAACCGGCGTCGCAACCAAGGAAATCTATAACTTTGCCGTCAACCGGGATATTCCGGAAGGCACGCGGACGATTTCGGTCGGCCGCATCATCGACAACCAAGGCCATGATGGCGGCGAGTTCCGTATACCGGTCGGCGACCTTAACCGTCATGGACTCACCGTGGCCGGAACCCGGGTCGGTAAAACGGTTTACGTGCAAGAAATGATCGTAGCCGCCGTTAAAGATAACCACGAACGCATGGCCCGCGGCGAAACTACCCGCCCGTTAAAGGTCTTCGTCATTGACCGAAAAAAGTTCGGCAACTTCGATGGGCCGATCGTGGACCGCCTGGCCAGTATGGGGATTCCCAAGGAGTACGCTACTGCTCAGGTTATCCGCCCTGGCGATAAAACCGGCGTACGCCCGACACTTGACTTGTTTGATCCTAGCGGCACATCAGCCCTCCAGCAAATGGAAATTGCTGTAAACGCCCTGACCCTGGGCGTCACCGCTGATCCCGAATCGCAACGCATGCTCACCAGGTATATCAGCGACGGGGTCATGCGGGCTTACAAAGCGCTGGGCACTAACCTGGATTTGAATGAATCACAGTTCCCCGCAGAAAACGGCCCGCCGGCCCACCCGACCGCGGCATTTGTAGCCCGCTGTATCCGCGAAGAGCTAAAAGAGGGCGAATATGAACAGAAGGTTCAAGGTAACCTGGCCGAATTTGCCGCCGGACAACTGGAAATAATGCTCGAGAGCCTGGCCGGGCGCTTCTTCCAGGGCGGCCACCCTATCGACCACGCGGCTGCGCTCGAAGACCCCGGCATCACCGTCTATGAGTTAGGCAACATCACCAACGCTAACGCCGGCAACGTGGCCATAGCCAGTATATTCGGTGAAATCGTTAAGGCAGTCGAGCAACGCAATGTCGGCCGGGGTGAAATAAAAATGCCTGAGGTGCTGATCATCATCGACGAAGGTATCAAGACTTTCGACTACTCCGATGCCGGCGCCTACAACGCCGAAAAACTGACGCGTGTCGGTAGCCAGGGCGTAGCCGTGAATAATATCACCCAAGGCAACCTCCCCTCCATCCACCCCGACGCCATGGCCAACATGCACAACGTCGCCGCCGGACACATCGATAGCCCGGACGATCTGGCGATAATCGCCGGCAAATTAGGCAATATGCCGTTAACAGACGTAACATTCCTAGCTAGTCAACAAGCAGGAAAAGGCGACATGTTAGTCTACGGCGATGGCATGAGCGGCCCGATTCACGTTAAAACGACCAACCCTGACGCCTGGCCAACCGACCAAAAGGGGACGGTCGGCCATGGCAGCAACCTCGTCAAGCTGGCAGCCTACCAAGAAGCATACGACGGCGGCAAGCTTGACCGCGCCAAGGACTTCCTTAGAAAAGAAGAGACCGGTGTGCTGATACGCACCTGGGCCGAAATGAGCGCGGCGGCCATAGCTGCCGGGCGTCCGCCATTGCAAGTAGCCGGCCCGCTCAAGGCCGCCCTGCGCGGTATGGACGAGACTGACCCGCAACGGCGTGACAGCGCAATTGTCATGGCCGCCACCGACGCCGTTGATGCACGCCCGGAAATTATGCACGCCATGAGTCGCGCTAACCTCACCGGCTATCTTGTCGGCCAAATGCTTGAACAGGCCCGCACCGATGACATCGCCGATCCGCAAAAGTTAGCCCCGCCACCTATTGAGCTAACGCTCAATATTGGACGCTTCAGCGCCGTAAGGGATAGGATTGTCGACGCTATGACGGCGGACGCCCTGGAGGAAAGCGCCAAATATGCCGAAATCCTGGGTAAAGTCGTCGGCAAAACCGCTCAAGAGCAAGCCGGCAACCTCAACAAAATGGAAGCCAAATCACTCACAACGCTGGCCACAACCGTTGCCCAGGCTGGCAAAACACAGCAGTTCAAGCCGGGCGGCGCAATTACAGCGGCGGCAGAAGTCGCCAAATTAATCGGCGGTATGCCCGAAGCCCGCGGCATGCGGTACCTTGGCGGCAAGCTGACCGAAGGCCTCAAACACGAACTGTCACCCGCCGAGGCCACCGCTTTCAAACAAATCGTCGATACATTGAATGGTACCGTCCAAATCATCCGCGACAGTGCCGCCGAAATTGCCGCCGAAATGCCCGGCCAAGAAATACCCGCCGCCATTCGTATCGACCACGTATGCGTTCGCATCGAAGAAGGCATGAGCCGCGACTTGTCTAAAGAAGAAAAAACCGCTATCGGCCAAATTATTCGTACCATGTCCAGCGACACGCCTGACGGCGAGCAACGAATAGCTACCGGCTACCCGGCCATGCGCAAAGATCTTGATAAAGCTATTGCCGATGCCAAAAACGCCCCGGCAGTTGATCTTTCCTCTTTGGGCGACCGCTATGCCGGCGTGACCTTTAGTGGCACGACTGCCGCCAAACAGCTCGAGGACGTCGAGCGCAAAGAAGCCGCACACATCCTACAAACCGGTTACACCGTAACTGAACCGGATCTTATTTTCGCCCCCGACCTCCAGCTCGGCGGCTTTGCGATCGACAATGCCATAGCCTTTCAACTTGACAAAAAACAGACCCAGGGGCAAATATTTAAAACGCAACGCACAAACGATGACGAACAACTCAACAGCCAAACATTGCTTGAAACGCTCAGTAACAATCCACTATCTACTGACTGGTCAAGTATGGCCGGCAGGGCAGTATTATATGGGAAAAACTTCGCTATGACCCCCGGGACTAAACGTTGGTTGGCCGAAAAACTTAATGCGTACGTAAAAGCGCTGCGCGAAGTGGCCGTAGAATCCAGTGCACGTAAAGCCGAAAAAGCCAAAAAGGCGACGGAGGAGTAACAATTATGCCACACGACCATGCAACCTCATCCGAAGGAGCAGCTGACGCCGGCTGGGGTGTCGCCCAGCCCGAAGCAGTGCAATTTCTGCGCGACGTCGATGCTATCACCGCTGAAGAGTACGATGATGATGACGCTGAAATTATCGTCGGCGCCGGCGCCGACGAAATAACCGACGATACCGGCGACGAGCCTGAGACAGGCGAGGAAAAATATGATGCGCTGATGGGCACAACCCCTAGAAAGTTGCCCACCACCGAAGAAGAGTGGGACGGAATATTCGATCCTCCGCCTCTACAGCCCAAACCAGCACAAACCCCTCGCCATGAACGAGTGCAAGAAGAAAGGGTCGAGTCCGCCTCCGCCCCACAGCAACCGCAAACCCGACCCGCGGAAAGATCACAAGTCGTCCGCGAAACGGCCAGGCCCCAGGAACCGCGCGGCCGGGAAGTAGCCGAAACCAGAAAGGGCCAGATGGAAACCCGCCGCCCGGCAGCCGAAGAGGCTAGAGGAATGACCTTCGACCAAACCGTGCTCAACGAACCAAAGACCACCTTCGTCGGCGGTACACCCGAACAAAAAGATGAAGCCCTCCGCCAAACCGTCTTAACGCACATCGAGGAGAAGCTAGAGCGACAAAACGGACCGGCTGTCATTGTGGCCGCCAACTTTACCCCCGGCCCGTCAGGCCTGATCACCAAAGGTGATCCGCGGTGGTACCGGGGCGTTGAAATGCAGGCTACCGAACCCCGCGGGCCGTCGGCACTACTCAATACCGAGCAGAACGCCATAGCCTTGGCGGCGGCGGCCGGCGGCGAAAATCCCAGTGCCCGCCTGGCCTACCGCGACATACTTACCTCTGTCGGCCGGGGCCTGGAAACAAAGCGTGCCAAGGAAGCCCAAGAAGCTGGCACAGATCCCAAGGCGGTCACCCCGCAGGACCTGCGTGACGCCATGCGTATATTAGGAAGCGAAGCCCGTACCGGCACCCCCTGGAGGGAAGCGCCACATATTCTTACTGAAGAAGAGGTAGCGGTGCGCGGTGCCATGACCAACACTAAAATCAAACGCAACGATCATTACCTCGCACCGCTCAGCCAGTGGCTTGACGCCGCCATACCTGACGAAGGCCGGAAGCCGGCCTACCGCGACAATTGGCCAAATCCAGACAATAATCCGGCGCTGGAAGGCGGCTATCGGACCAATAATGTAACACTTGTGAGCCTCAACGCCAACGGCTACGGTGATGACCTGCGTATGGAGCGTGACATCATTAGTCATTCGTTACTGCCACTCGTCGCCCAACGGACACAGTGGGGACGCCCGGAACTGCTGGTGCTGACCAACATCGAGAACGCCAGCCCGGGTGCCCTGCGCGAATTAGCCGAACACTGCGAGTCCCAAGGGATCCCCATAATAGCCACCGCCGGCAAAATAACCGAAGACGTTGCTGCTTTCATGGCTGGCGGCGCGATAGGCGCCTTCCGGTTGAGCACCCAGGAAGCACCAATCGTGTCGCGGTTGGCCGGCGTAGCGCCTAGAACAACCATACAAGGTGAATCTATCAATATCGGCGACAACAAAGGCGCGTCTAAACACAAAGGCATTAGCCAGGGGTATGAATTCCCCGGCAACGGCGACCCCAAAAACGCCGGTCGATCCGGGTCAGCCGACTCCTCTGAAGGTGGAAGTCGTGGTAAAAGCCAAAACATCGGCTACGGCGATGCTCCACGCATACCCCAGAATGCCCTGGACGAGCAACTACGGCCCGGCGAACTGGTCATAATACGGTCGGCCCCGCCTCGTTCAAACCTCCAGAAGCCTCCGCGGTATTCAACGTACGACAGCGGTTCGCGGCGGCCGATACGTCACGATTTCCCGCCTACCGAATCGCCCGAACAGCTCGAGGATCCCACGGACCACATTAAGCAAACCCAGGCCCGTGTCGAACAAGGGCAAGGGCAACAGCCGCAATTACCTGGCGCGGGCGGCGACGGACAGCAGCCCGCTGTCGGCGGCGGACAACAACGAGCCGTGGCCGGCCGTCAACAAGCCGACCAGCCACAAATTGAGATGCCAAAAGCGCCGGTACCTCCCAAGCGGCTAGAGTCGCCAGCCCAGGAACGGATGCGGCTGCAGCAGCATTATAATCAGGATACCGGCCGCTCGGTAATGGGCGGCCGCGGCGCGCTGCTCAGGAGGAGCGACAGGCTTTCCGATTGGCCAGGTTGGCTGCTACAAGAATTTAGCCGGCAAAGACCCTACGAGCAGCTGCGCTCAGCCTATGAGCAACGCGTAGCAAACGGGCAGACAGCCCTGGAATGGGGCGACTGGTACAATCGGCAGTACATCAGGTGGGGCCACCAACGCGGCGTCATGGATGAAAATGGCCGCATAACCTAGCGGCTAGCCTGCCCAGCGGACGACCGTAATACTTCGCAAAAAAAGAGACCGCAGGTGCGGTCTCTTTTAGTAGCATGCTGGCCGAAGAATACTCCGGCTAGTTGGCTTAGGTACGGGCGAAGTGTGCGAAGGCACGGTTGGCTTCGGCCATCTTGTGCGTGTCTTCCTTCTTCTTAACGGCAGAACCCTGGTTGTTGTAGGCTTCTACAAGTTCAAGCGCCAGGCGGTCAGCCATGCTGATGCCCTTACGCGCGCGCGCTGCTTGCACGAACCACATAGTGGTTAGGTGCTGCTGGCGTTGGCCTTTAACTTCGAATGGGATCTGGTAGTTGGCGCCACCGACGCGACGGCTGCGGGTTTCCATGTGCGGCTTGACGTTGTTCAAGGCTTGCTCAAAGACTTCCAGTGGATTTTCTACTTTTAGCTTGTCGGCTGCTTTTTGCATACCGGTGTACACCAGGCGTTCGGCAATCTGCTTTTTACCATCACGCATAACGCGATTGATAATGCGGGTAACCTGAACGCTGTTGTACAAACGGTCTGCGTCAACTTCGCGAACAAGGGCTTTGGTCTTATGACGTGGCATTACTTGCTCTCTTTCTTAGCACCGTACTTGGAACGGGCTTTCTTGCGGTTTTGTACGCCTTGCAGGTCGAGCGAACCACGGACAATGTGGTAACGCACACCAGGAAGGTCCTTTACGCGGCCACCGCGTACAAGTACGACGGCGTGTTCCTGCAAGTTGTGGCCTTCGCCACCGATGTAGGCCCAGACTTCGTAGCCGTTGCTCAAACGAACGCGGGCGACCTTACGCAAAGCCGAGTTCGGCTTCTTTGGGGTCTTGGTTGTAACCTTCACACAAACACCGCGCTTTAGGGGTGCCGGCTTTTCGTATGACTTGGTCTTTAAGCTGTTGACCACGCGCTGCATAGCAGGTGACTTACTCTTGGTAGTCACCTTGGTACGCGGCTTGCGGACAAGTTGGTTGATTGTTGGCATAGTTCTCCTTAATCTTCCGCCAAGGGAGGTTTGTCATGGAGCCAACTATGACAAGATCCTTGATTCCCGGCTCGAATTTATTGTACTAGACTATTTTAACAGAGATAGCGTTGTTTTTCAATGTCTAACTATAATGAGGGTGCGCAAGAAGTTCCGTACGAGCTGTGCCAGTTGCGTATCCCCCGGACTCATGCCGCTGCGCAGTGGCTGCAGTATATTGCCATGCTGGCCAACGAGATTATTCTGCAAATTGACGGCGAATGCGTTGCCGGCGACCATATACCGTATCCGAGCGACTACCTGTGCGCCTGCGTCCATCGGCTTGTCTGCCTCTTGCATGTAGCGGCGAAGCAGCGGTGGCGGGTCAAATGAAAATCTCAATTCCACAAAAGGACTCTTCACGCCCAACGCATTCCGTTCCTCACCGACCTGGACCTGCATAACCGAATTGCTAGCTGCGTTAGTTACATACTCCTTCAGGCTGGCCGCTTGGGGCGAATCGGGGTCACGGCCCCTTCGCCGCATGTAAGTATGCACATACCTGGTAAAATCCGGCACTGCTTGTTGTGCGGCTTCCCAGTTGGTCGGATCTGACCCCTTACGCGGCGCTTGGTGCTGAGCAAGCTTGTATAAATCATCAGCCGCCACGACACGCACTCCGGCACTGCTTGCCACAGCCTTCATGTACTCAAATTGCCTTGGGCCGACCATGAAGTCGTTAATGCCCATGTCGCCTTCGCGTTTATATGTTTCTTTATTACGACGCCATATTTCTTTATATTTCTCCTCCAGCGCATCGCCCGAAAGTGTTTTCGTTTCGGTGGTCTGTTGCTTGTGCGCGTCCACATTTAAATCGCGTCTGCGTAGTGTGCCATCCCTGCCTATTCTGCTATATACATGTTGCGAAACTTTGCCCGAAACGGGGACGAACGTTAACTTTAGCGAGAGGGAGTCGAGCGGACTAAAAGGTGGCGTATCCGGCTGTTTTTGTAACGAGGCGGCTTCGACGGTAACCTCGCCGCCTGGAACTTCATTCTCCAAAAGCACACGATGCCGGAGCCTACCGCTTGCGTGCCTGTGCACGTCAACATAATCGGCATGCTCTTCGAACAGCGCCCGAATGAATTGATTGTGAGCAACCGCTAGCTCATAGGTTTCAGCCGGCTCTACTTCTTCGTAGAAATGCTCTACGCCGAACGGCTGCGGCGCGTCACTCGGATGATCCTCACGATCCCCGCTATCCTCCCCACTGCTATCTGCGGCGGCCGGCGGCATATCTTCGGGTGGTTTTATGGGCGGTTCGTCTCTGTCGTTTGCAATGGGCGGCACATCAACTGCGGCATCGGCTGCGCCGGCAGGCAGCGGGATCACGGGTTCTACGAGTTCTACCGGCTCTACAGGCTCTACGAATTTCTCTGGCCCTGGCGGCTCTTCTTCTGGCAGTATATCGCCCGGATTATACGCTACTGCCGGACGTTCTCCTGTTGCGTCAGAAGAAGTTTGGGTATCGTCGTCACCGTACCCTTCGTTCGTAATGGGTGTATCCGTACCGAAAATGATTGGCTCTGAGGGCGGCGGGTCGCCCCACGGGTTCTCCCATTCACTGCCTTCAGATCCGAATTCACCCATAACAATATGTTCGTCTCGCTTTTACAATGGCGCGGTCATCAAAATGTTCTATAACATATATATTGTACCGCAACAGGGGTGTTTTTCAACGACGGCGTGGCTTGCGGATAAAGTTACGCAGTAGCAATGCCTCTTTCACACCACCGGAGGCGTAGGGTACAAGAGTGTATTGCACCCGGGCGCCGCCTGGGCTTTGCGTGAAGTTCCTGTTGCCAACAGCGCCGAACCTGCTGTCGCGAGGATCTGACGAATACGACCTGGCTTCGTACTTAATAGTGCGATCCTCAGTGAGCGGACCGCGGTAATGCCACCCCTCCGGCATTCGCTCGGGGGATGCCTCGGTATGGCGGATAATTATGTAAGGGGTCAGCTCCTCGCCGTTGTCGCCAGTTCTGTTCATGCCGATATCAACTTCAGTGAAATTACCATCGGGTTCGCGAATAGTCGTTTTGCCGCCGAATTTGTAACCTTCGTCGTAGCGCTCATAGCCGCTATCCGGATCATCGAGTGTTCCTTGCACCGCCCGTTCCACCACGACGCACGCTGTCGCCTTCTCTTCCCAGCTAATCTCCTCTCCGGCCAATTGCCGCGCTTCGCGCTCCACGATAGCATCGTTCAGTTTGGTGAATGGCACAGTTACCGGCTCGGCGCCATCAAGTAATTCCTGCAAATAGTTACTCTCACTGGTGCCCACCACACGCTCACCGCTGCCAATTTGGCTATCCATTTCCGCATTGGCTAGTAACTCGTCCAAAGAGATTCCCCCTTCGACCCGTACTTCCCCGTCTTCATCTATAACACCGCCGTGGGCGGCAATGTCTGGGTCATAGCGCCGCGTAGTATCGCTCTCATCCGCATGGTATATATGAAAGTCAGAATTGCCGTCATTGTCTGTAAATGTTGTCGTAACACCATCTAGAGTCACATCTAACTCTGCCTTACCCTCCGAAGTAGTGTGTTCTAACTCGACCAAGGTCATGATTTCGCCGTCTCCGAGATCTCTCACGTCGATAAACCTGGTGTGCTTGAGCAGGGCCGCAGCTGTACTCATCTCCAAGACGTGGCCGGGAGCCGGCGGCTCCAACGCATACTGCGGGTCCGTGTTAAAGCGGCGGACACCAAACGGGCGTGGTGCGTCAGCGGGCTGCTCAGACTTTGCAGGCATATCCGGTGGCGGAGGTGGCGGCGCGTCGTCAACTTCCCTGTCCGGTTCTGCCGGGGTTATATCATACTCACCGGGTCGGTCAGACTGGCCGGCGGGTGTTGATTCGTCTTCGCTACCGGCGTCATCGTTTATTTCTCCGCCGGGTGTGTCGTTGGCAATGGCGCTATTCCCGGTAGTCTCAGCGTCGTCGTAATCTTCGGGGGTAATTTCGTCGACATCTGCCAAATAGTGCACTGCTTCGGCCGGCGCAGCAGCTCGTTGGGCTTCATATGTTCCGTCGGATGGTGATAAAAACTCGTGTGCCATAATTGTTATTCATGCGCCTGTTTAACATATCAAAATCACATGTCTGTCCGTGCAGGACGGACAAACCTAATTCTTGTAGCATGCCTAGAACGTCCCGTGTTTCTTAACGCCAAAGGAGCGGTGTTTTATTACCGCTCCTTTTATGGCGTGAACCCGCCTACTAGGCTAGATCCGTGAGTCTTCTTCAGATAACATCGGGATAGTGCGGCCATAGCCGGTACCGACAGGAATCTTGCGACCCAGGATAACGTTCTCTTTCAAGCCCTTCAGCTTGTCGACACGGCCTGAAGTGGCGGCGCCGATCAAGACACGGGTGGTGTCTTGGAAGGATGCAGCACTCAGGAACGAGTCGGTGCTCAAGGAAGCCTTGATTAAACCAAGCAGCAGCTGGTTGTACTTAACGGCTTCTTTGCCTGCGGTTGTCAGGGTGTCGTTGGCTTCGACGACTGACAATTTGCTGACAACGTCGCCGGTTACGAATTCGCTGTCACCGGCGTCTTCGACTTGCACGCGGCTGAACATCTGACGGACGATACACTCCAGGTGCTTGTCGGCGATGTTCTGGCCTTGTGAAGTAAAGATGTGCAGGACTTCGTTCATGATGTAGCGCTGAGTGTCTTCGACACCCTTGAGGCGCATCAACTCTTGCAAGTTGACTGAACCGTTGGTCAAACGCTGGCCGGCAACAACAGCGTCGCCGTCACGGACGTACAGCTGCTTGAAGCCAGGGATTTCGTAGCGTACAACGCTTTGGCCGGCAGGTGTGATGATCACAGCCTTGTCGGTTACTTCAGCCTTGCCGGCCATAGGCGCGACAAGTGGTTCTGAACCGTCGGTCATGCTGGCTACAACGTCGCCGATAGCTACGTCGCTGCCGCTCTTGATCTTAGCGATACGGTCGCCAAGTTTGAAGGTCAGGTTTTCTTTGTCCTTGGCGGTCACTTGTACGACATAGTGGTCGCCCTCTTCCCATACCGTGGCTACGCCGGCGATATCGGTCAGGTAGGCCTGACCCTTAGGGGTGCGGACTTCCAAAAGTTCTTCGATACGTGACAGACCTTGGGCAGTGTCATCGGCGACTACGGCGCCTGAACGGTGCTTGGAGTCCAATGACAGCTGGGTACCAGGCTCGCCGATGGATTGTGCAGCAATAACACCGATGGGGTGGTGGCTGGCAACAATGTTGCCGGTTGCCGGGTCAACGCCGTACGACTTACGAGGTACGCCGTGAACGCTACTGGCGGAAAGGACGCTCATAATCTTGAAGCCGTCGACTTTTTCGTTAGCGTCAATGGCGTCGGCGATTTCCTGGGTGATACGCTCACCGCGCTTGATGTGGCCCTTGAGGTTTTCACCTGCAAAGCGGCCAAGGAGGCGTGAAGCGTATGTTACGCCAATTTCGTTGGCGTCAGCACGGAACATGCCGAAGCCTGGGTCGAGTTCGAGGTCGTTGTCGTCATCGTCAATCGTAAAGACGTCTTGGGCGACGTCAACCAGGCGGCGGGTCAGGTAACCGGCGTCGGCGGTCTTAAGGGCGATGTCGATCAACGCCTTACGGGTACCACGGGTACCGGTAAAGTATTCCAGCGGGTCAAGACCCTGGATGTAACCGGACTTAACCGGCAGTTCGATGGCGTGGCCGCCGGCGTCAGAGAAGACGCCAAGCATACCAACACACATTTTCATCTGGCTGATGTTACCACGGGCGCCCGAGGCGATGGCGATAGCCATCGAAGTTTCCTGGCCCTTCATTTGCTCGGCGAGCATCTCCTGGACGCGGCTGTCTACCTTGGTCCAGTTGTCAATCGTCAAGCGGTAGCGCTCGTCTTCGGTAATGAAACCTTGTTCGTACTGCTCGCTAATGGCGGCAGCGCGTTCTTCGCCGGCTGTAACAGCGACATCCATGCCGTCGATGCTAGTAAAGTCGCCCATACCCATCGACAGGCCGCTGTAGGTAGCGTAGGTAAAGCCGAGGTCTTTGAGTTCATCGGCAATTTCAGCAGTTGTTTCCTGGCCATACTGGGTGTAGACCATAGCCATAACGTGCTGGAGTTTCTTCTTGGTCATTGCTTCGTCCTGGAACGGGAAGTCCACGGGGAATACTTCGTTGAACAGGATGCGGCCAAGAGTGGTGTCACGAACGACACCTCGGAATGGAATACGTACGCGGGTTTGCAGCTTGATGACACCAGCGTCAAGAGCCATCAGGGCTTCTTCGAGGTGCTGGTACGGGCGGGTAGCCTTGGTAACGCTGGCGCGGTCGTACGTTAGGTAGTAACAACCAAGTACCATGTCCTGCTCGATGTGCAGGATCGGGGTACCGTCAGCTGGCTTCAGCAAGTTCTTGTTGGCGGCCATAATGTCGCGGGCTTCGGCTTGAGCTTCGTCGCTCAATGGCAGGTGCACGGCCATTTGGTCACCGTCGAAGTCGGCGTTAAAGCCCTTACAAACGAGCGGGTGCAGCTGGATAGCGCGGCCTTCGATCAATACTGGCATGAATGCCTGGATAGACAAACGGTGCAGTGACGGAGCGCGGTTCAAAAGAACGTACTTACCCTTAATGACTTCATCGAGGGCGTCCCATACGGCAATTTCGCCGGTTTCGATCATGCGGGTGGCAGAACGGATGTTGTGCGCTTGTTCGCGGAAGATCAGTTCACCGATGACGAATGGCTTGAACAGTTCAAGGGCCATCATCTTTGGCAGACCACACTGGGTAATCTTAAGTTCCGGGCCGGCAACAATTACCGAGCGGCCGGAGTAGTCAACGCGCTTACCCAAAAGGTTCTGGCGGAAACGGCCCTGCTTGCCCTTCAACATGTCGGAAAGGGACTTCAGGCGGCGGCGCTGGCCGGTAGCGGCAACGGCGCGGCCGCTGCGGGTGCTGTTGTTATCGATCAAGGCGTCAACAGCTTCTTGCAGCATGCGCTGCTCGTTGCGGCGGATAACTTCCGGTGCGTTCAGCTCGATGAGCTTCTTCAGACGGTTGTTACGGTTGATGACACGGCGGTACAAGTCGTTCAAGTCGGATGTGGCAAAGCGGCCACCGGTCAGTTGCACCATTGGGCGCAGGTCGGGCGGGATAACCGGCAATACTGATACACACATACTGCTTGGCTCGATGTTGGCGCGGTCCATGCTTTCCAGCAGGCGAAGGCGCTTCATGAGCTTCTTCTTGCGCTGGCCCTTGGCGTCTTCGGCTTCGAGTGTCAGTTCCTTAATAAGGTCCTTCAGTTCGATTTCGTCGAGCAGGTGCTTGAGGGCTTGGCCGCCCATACCGACTTCTGTCAGGTGACGCAGGTCATCAGGCAGGCCGCGGTATTCGGCTTCGCTAATAAGGCGCAGTTTTTCAAGGCCGTCGATTTGGGCCTTGTAGACTTCCCATTGCTTTTCGACATCGGTCATTTCTTTGGTCTGCATTTCGGCCAGAGCCTTGACGTTAGCGTCAGGCGCTTCGGCTTCTTTTTCGTAGCGCATCTTGATGGCTTCGCGGGCAGCTGCAAATTCAGCTTCCTTGTCGGCGCGCAGCTTGTCGCGCTTGGTAGCGTCAACGCGCTTGATGATGTAGCTGGCAAAGTATGCGACGCGTTCCAGGTTCTTGACGGTTACGCCAAGTAACAGGCCAATAGCACTCGGAGTGCCGCGCAGGAACCAGATGTGGGCGACGGGAACTGCCAGGCTGATGTGGCCCATGCGTTCGCGGCGGACAATACTCTTGGTAACCAGTTCGCCGTTCTTGTCGACGGCGGCTTCGCGGCTACGGACGCCCTTATATTTGGCGTCGTGCGGATTAATGTCCTTGACCGGCCCGAAGATACGCTCACAAAAGAGCCCATCGCGTTCCGGCTTCTGGGTGCGGTAGTTAATAGTCTCTGGCTTGGTGACTTCACCATGTGACCATTCGAGAATGTCGGATGCACTGGCAACGGCCAGGCGTACAGCGTCAAAATCAGCTATGTTGGTTCCGTATGAATAACGACGCATTTAGGCCTCCTTCCCTTCAGTTTCGTCTTCGGTGACAGCGAAATCATCGCCTCCCATGTCATTGTCATCGTCATCGCTGGTTGCAACGGCAACCGGGATGTTTTCTTCTTCATCGGTAACTTCACCGTCCATGACCATGAATTCGTCGACAGCAGTTTCTTCGCTGACGTCAACGTCTGAAATGGCTGGAGCGGGTACTTCTACTTCTGGCAGGTGAGCAGCTTCGTCGCGGATGCTGGTAGCCAAAATCTCTTCGGCATCGACAATCTTGTTGGACTGTACCAGGTCAACCTTAAGGCCAAGGCCTTGCAGTTCCTTAACAAGTACGTTAAAGCTTTCCGGTACCTTCGGTCCCACGATTTCGGTCTTCTTGATGATAGACTCGTAAGCCTTGGAACGTCCGTAGACGTCGTCGGACTTGATAGTCAGCATTTCTTGCAGCGTGGTAGCGGCGCCATAAGCTTCAAGCGCCCAGACTTCCATTTCTCCGAAGCGCTGACCACCGTTTTGAGCCTTACCACCAAGCGGCTGCTGGGTAACCATAGTGTATGGGCCAGTCGAGCGGGCGTGGATCTTGTCGGCGACCATGTGGTTCAGTTTGATCATGTACATAGCGCCAACTGTGGTGCGTTCTGCAAACGCTTCACCGGTACGGCCGTCGTACAATTGCTGTTTGCCGTCTGACGGCAGGCCGGCCTCAGTAAGCAGGCTTTGGATTTTTTCTACTGGAACACCGTTGAATGACGGGCTTGCTACTTTAATACCTAAAGCGCGGGCCGCCATACCTAGGTGGGTCTCGAACAATTGTCCGAGGTTCATACGGGAAGGCACGCCGAGTGGGTTCAACAGGATGTCGACAGGAGTACCGTCTTCCATGAATGGCATGTCTTCGACAGGCAGGATACGGGCGATAACACCCTTGTTACCGTGACGTCCACCGAGTTTGTCGCCAACGCTAATCTTACGCATCTGGGCCACAAAGACCTGGATCTGCATAAGGACGCCGGCCTTCAGCTCGTGGCCGTTTTCGCGGCTGAACACCTTAACGCCAACAACCTTGCCGTGCTTGCCGTTGGACATACGCTGGCTGGTGTCGCGGACTTCCTTGGCTTTTTCACCAAAGATAGCACGCAGCAGGCGTTCTTCGCTGCTGAGTTCCTGTTCACCCTTAGGGGTAATCTTACCGACAAGGATGTCGCCAGGGTGTACTTCGGCGCCGATGCGGACGATACCGTCGTCGTCCAAGTGACGCAAGGCGTCCTCGGATACGTTCGGGATGTCGCGGGTGACGATTTCCGGCCCCAGCTTGGTTTCGCGGACTTCAATCATGAAGTCAACAATGTGAATGCTGGTCAGGGTGTCGTCTTCAACCAAGTTGCGGCTGATGATGATGGCGTCTTCGAAGTTGTAGCCGCTCCAAGGCATGAACGCTGCAATCAGGTCCTTGCCGAGGGCGAGTTCGCCGTTTTGGATTGACATACCTTCGATCAGTACGTCGCCTTGCTTAACTTTGTCACCGGTGTTAACAACAACTTTTTGGTTGATGCTGGTGCCTTCGTTGCTACGGATAAAGTGCTGCGGTTCGTAGGTAGCGCTGCGGTCAGCGTACTTAACAACAACTTCTTGGCCGCTGGCCTTGATGACTTCACCGTCTTCTTCGGCGAGGGTCAGCTGGCCGGTGTTGCGGGCTGCCGCACCTTCAAGGCCGGTGCCGACGATTGGTGAAGATGGCTGGATCAACGGAACCGCCTGGCGTTGCTGGTTAGAACCCATCAACGAACGGTACACGTAGTTCTTTTCGATGAACGGGATCAGGCCGGCGCTGGAACCGATAATCTGGTTGCGGGCTGCGTCCATATGGGTGACGTCGCCGCTGTCGGCTTCGCCTGGTTTCAGGTTAGTGCGGGCGCTGATGCGCTCGTTAGCAAAGTAACCTTCAGGGGTCAGGACGTTACCGATACCGGCGATAACAGCGCTGTCTTCAGCAGCTGCATCCAGGTAAACGACTTCGTTGGTAACTTTAGCCTTAACTGGCCATGTTGCGCGGCCTTCTACTTTGGCGAGCTTGGCAGCGTCTTCCTTGGTGATGGTCTTGCCGGCCTTAATAAGAACTTTACCATCAGCGTCCTTGAGGTCGTCGCGGGTAATGTGACCTTCGGCGTCTTTAGGAGTAACGGCGTTGATGACCTTACGGTACGGGGTTTCGATGAAACCATAGTCGTTGATCTTGGCGTAGTTAGCCAGGTTGGAGACCAAACCGATG
>DASYJQ010000051.1:0-8236 GCA_035996265.1 Saccharimonadales bacterium (SeqCode) | reverse complement strand
TGTAAGTCACGCCGCCGCGAATAAAGCCAATGTTCAGCGTATTTGTCAGCGGGCCATGATCCTTGAAATGTGTTTTTAGTTCGCGTAAAGCTTCAATGAGCTTAAATGAGGCGCTTTCACCCTCCCAGGGCCGTGAACCGTGGGCAGTACGGCCGCTGGCAATCAGGTCGAAGCGCCAGTGCCCTTTGGCCAGGCGTTCCACTTTGTAATCGGTGCCGCCGTCGGGCAGGATGCAGACATCCGGTAGATAGCCTGCCTTCAGTAAGTGCGGCACGGCATTGATGTTGCCCCGGCCGCCGTATTCTTCGTCGGTTGTAATCATGATGCTAAAGTCGTACCGGCCGAGTTCGCCCTGCAGTTCGTCGACCAGCTGCATGTAGGCGGCGATAGCGAATTTCATATCGTACGTGCCCCGGCCGGTTAATTTGTCGCCGTCTGTGCGCAGCGCAAAAAGCGATTCGTCGCCTGCCATGACGTCGACGTGCGCTGACAGCATAACGGCCGACCGTTTACGGCCGTTCCGAGTGGCGGCGATCAGAGCGCCATGCCCGTCGTAACGAAAGCGTTCGGTGTACATGCCGCGTCCGGCAAGGTAGTGTTCAATATAATCCAGCGCCATATCGTTAGCTGGAATATCATCAGTTATAGTTGGCATCGCTACTAGCGTCGCCAACTGCCGTTCGGCCTCGGTTTTCATAATTATTTATTGTAACATTAGCGGTGCTTGGCGATTTGTTGAAAAATTGCGGTGACTTTTTGTTTGGCGGCAACTGTACGCTTGGCCTGGACGTCGTCAGGCAGCGGACGCCGTAAGAAGCTGGTCAGGACCGAGCGGTACTCTTCAAACGAACTCAGCTCCACATATTCGTTGTCGCTATGCGGGTTCAGGCCGTAGAGGCCGAATTCAATAATGTCATTTTGGACCAAAGCAAAGAATCGCCCGTCGCTGGATGCCGGACGCCCCAGGAATGTAGCTTTACTGCCGGTTACCTGGCGCATGGCGGCGCTCAGGCCTTGAACGTAAGGGTTTAACTCCGCCACGTTAACGGCCGGTTCAAAGGTAGCCAGGTCGACCAGCTTGGCGTCAGGGTCGATGCTGGCGATGAACGCTTCTAAGGATTCCCGGGTTTGGAAGACCGGGTCTTCTTGCGTAAATCGGAAGTCGATTTTAAGAATGGCCGCGTCGGGCACTTTGTTGTAAGTATCGTTCGGGGTCGACAGGCTGGCAACGCTGGCGGTCGTGGTCCAGGTTTCTTTGTCGGGCGTCGGGTAGCGTTTGAGGACGGCGCGGGCAAAATCACCGGCCTTAACGACGGCGTTGCTGCCGTTCCATAAGTGGCCGCCGTGCGCCGACTTGCCCTTAAAGCGGATTTCGGCCCAGCACAAGCCACGCGCTGCATTGTAGATAGTGTGGCGGTCGTTGGCGTATTCGCCCATGATGACGAAATTGGCGCGGACGCCGGCTTTAATCTGCATGTTTACGCCGTTGTAGCCGCCAATTTCCTCATCGGCCACAATTTGCAGCCCCAGGCTATAGTGAACGTCGTTAACCAGCTCACAGAATACGCTGGTCAGTACGGTGGCTGTACCTTTCATATCCAGGGCGCCGCGGCCGTACAGTTTGCCGTTTTTAACCGTTGGCTTGAATAGCGCCGGGGCCCCGGGGACGACGTCGACGTGGCCGTTAAGCAGTATGTCGAATTTTTCGGGGCGCACCGGCCCGCGGTAAGCCAAAAAGCTTGGTTTGCCGTTCCATTCGAACCGTTCGATCGTTACGTTCGGGCATTGTTTGACAATGCCGGCCAGGACGTTGGCGGCTTCTAACAGCGCGGCAGGGTTATCGGCTGTCGACGGTATGGTTATTAAGTGTTTGGTGGTTTCGATGATTTGTTGCGTGTCCATAAGGCTTCTCATAAAAAAACCGAGCTCTTTGGCTCGGTTGGGCTGCGGGTTTTTAGGCCGTGTCTAACCGAGTTCCTTGGAGCTAATAAGCATGACATCCATTGTAAATCGTACTCGTTTCATCGAGTTCCAGTATACTCTTTGCCGGCAAGAGCGTCAATTGAGCTGGGGGTTTTCGGTTTGTCCGACAAACTGCATGGCTTCGCCGAGCAGCGGATGTATTTCGCTTAATTTTTCGTGCAGCTCGTACACTAGGCTGCGCACACCGGCATTGACCTGCGGCGCGGTGCATTGTTCATGAATATGGAACGCTTCGCGGGCATTGTATGTAATGGTGTAGCGCATTTTGTGGCCGTGCAGCGTGGCGTATTGGGCGGTTTCGAGGTGGCCGGCCTGCTGTAGTTTGCTATGCAGCGCCAGGCTGGTGTCGAAGCATTCCTCGAACTCGTCGCTCAAATCGGCAGCTTCGATAACGGCCGGCACGCCGTAGCCAAAACGTGGCGTCAGCGGCTGCCAGGCAGGCGCATCGACTATCCGGTGGCCTTGCAGTTCGCGGAAGACGCTGTAATCGCAGGTTATGTCCCAGGTGTAGTGGATTTTTTCCAGGGCGCGGCCCGGGCGTTCACGCTTGTGTTGGCGCTGGCCAACGTAGGCTTCAAAAACAGACAGTTTGCGGCTGTACGGCCATAGTGCAACTTCTTGCTGGATAGACCGCAGCGGCAAGTTGGAATGCTCATATAACATGTCGGCGACCAGGTCGAGCTCGTTGCGCGGGCCGACGCTCACTAACTGTACAGCCTGAGACTGGCCGGCATGATTGGCCAGTAGGAAGTCATCGGCCAGGCTTTTGAGCGCCTGGCGGTTGGCGGCGCGGTAGGCCGCTTCGCTGCCGCCGCCGGCCGCCGAGTCGACGCTGTTGACGTATGCCGGAATAGTTTTGCGCAGTTCAACGAGTAACTTTTGTCCCGTGGTTTGGGCTTCGGGCAAACTGTCGCTTTGTAACTTGGTAAGGAGTGTGTCGAATTCATGCGCCGAGGCATAAATACCCACGGTTGCCGTAGCTGCTACCGGCAGTACCGCCTTTAGGATATTACGGGCTTCAGCCTGCATGGCAGTCACCCATTCATTACTCCGCGCCTGTATGGGTACGCCGGTCGCTGTTTGTAGGTATGAACTCAGCCGCGGCAGCATTGCACTATACAAATCGAATATGCGGTCCAGGTGGCGCCGGTACAGGATGGCAGTGTCACCTTCCAAATCGGCCGGCATGTGGTAACGATACATGCCGTTCGAGTCTTTTTGGTCGTAGCGCAAATAGCGCGGCTCGGGCGAAATGTAGGTTGCCCGCCGGTTATCGTGGAGCTTGGCAGCTAACAGCGCGCTGGCCCGGGCGACCACGACGTGCTGGTGGACAAATTCCTGGGCCGTCTCCTCGCCGTAAGCGCGGACGCTGCGCTGTAGAACAGTGGCGTCCTTGGCCGAGGCTTCTGCGAATTCGTCAAGTACTGCAGCGCGCAGCTCGCCCCCGGCCCGTGACAGGCTGGCCATAACGGCGGCAACGACGGCTGGCTCCAGTTTGCTGGTAAAGGCGTATACATCGCCGCCCGGATTAGTGATGGCCGGACGGTCGTCAATGACCGGTTCAAGGGCAACGGTGTTGGTGCGCTCCGCTTGGTCGTCGGCTTTGCTGTCTTTGCCATCAGCGACCAGGGCGGCTTCGGCAATGGCTGGGTCGTCTACCTTGGCGGCCGGCATCGGCATTTCCAGCTGCGGGGGCTGCGGCAGCATTGGCACGATTTTTTCCCAAAGCATGGATTGGACAGTTTCTATATCAAGCAGTTTGCCGCCGCGGACGCAATCGATGCGCTGGAAATCCTTGGGGAATAACTGGGTCATGTCGTCGTATACGGCCAGTGCACGCTCTAGGTGGCTGTGGTCGCTTTCGTGGATATCACGTTTTTTGTCGGTGTATCCGCGCTCATCTTTTTGGTCGATGAGCTGCTGGGTTATGTCAACCGGCACGCGCAATACAAAACTAATGTCCGGCCGGGGTATGCGCAGCATCTCAAACTCAAGGTTGTCCAGCCAGATAAAGTAACCCCGCCGTTCTTCGGAGTTGGCGAATTTGGTGCCTTGGTGGCCCATACTGCTGCCAGTAAAACGGTTGGAGATGACAATTTTGCCCTCGTCTATGGCTTTGCGAATGCGCGCCGCAGACTCATAACGATCGAGCGCATAAAAAAGAGACGCCGTATACGGTCCGACTTCGTCGGCCTTGCCGTACTTGCCGTTGAGGTACTGTGTTACGAAGTAGCTGGAGGGTTGGTCGTATTGCGGAAAGTCAAAAGCTTCTACCTTGTAGCCGGCCGTAACGAGCCGGTCGCGTAATAACTGGAACTGTGTTCCCTTGCCTGATCCGTCGGTCCCTTCAATAACAATAAATGCGCCGCGTCTAGTAGCCATGTAGCCTCACTCCTCCTGCTAGGCGCCTTGGGCCTCACCCCCGTAGCATAATCCTTTACACATTTAGCCACACGCTGGCAGGATATGCAAGTATAGGCGCTTATTTCTGCTTTTTCCCGAGTGCTTCGGCCACCTGGCGGGCGATATCGGGTACGTCGGTAAAAATGCCGTCGACGCCCATGTGGTACATGCGGGCAACTTCTTCCGGATCGTTAACCGTCCAAACATACACTTGTATGCCGCGCTTGTGGGCGTCATCAACATACGCTTTGTTCACGAATTCGTCGCTGGGGCCAATGGCCATAGCCTGTAGTTCTTCGGCAAAGGCGGCGTAGTGCAGCGGGATGCAGTCTTGTAGGGCGGCAACCCGGATGCCGGGCATCAGCCGCTTAAACTCTTGTAGGTCGGAGTGGTCAAACGACGATATCATAAAGTCAGCCGGCTGCCAGCCGCTCCTAATGTGTGCCGCGACGATTTTAGCGACGCTTTTGGCGCTGTCCGGGCCTTTGAGTTCAATATTTACCGGCACTCGCCTATCGACAAAGTCCAGCACTTCTGTAAGCGTGGGTATGAGTTCGCCTTGCCCGGCATCCAAAGCACGTAAGCCACCAAAGTCGTGCTCTAGCACGTAGCCTTTGCCGTTTGTCGTGCGGTTGACCCGGTGATCGTGGATAAGAATAACTTCGCCGGACGGCAAGGCGTGGACGTCAAATTCAATCATGTCGGCGCCCAATTCAATTGCCTTCTTGAATGCTGCAAGCGTATTTTCAGGAAAATAACCGCTAGCCCCGCGGTGTGCGATGATTTTCATTGTTTTGAGCGTAGCATGCCGTTACGGGTGGTGACTATTTTTTGACGCGGTAATGCAGCAGTACGGTTTGGTCGTCGAGGCGTTCGGTTTCGAGCAGGTTGAGGTCTTCGTTTAGTTTTTGGCCGAATAACGGGACGCCGGTACCGAATAGTTTGCTAACGATGGTGAGGTACAATTCGTCGACAACGCCGGCGGCCATGAACATGCTGTAGATTGACGCGCCGCCGCAGATAGCGACGCCTTTAGCGCCGTCGGCCCGCAGGCGTGCGACCAGTTTGGCCGGGTCTTCGCTGGTGGTTTCAACACCTGGTACAGTGATGGCTTCCGGACGATTGGTGTAAACAATAGCGCGGCGGCCCGGCAATGCCCGGCCGATGGTTTCGAAGGTCCGGGCGCCAAAAATCATCACCCCGGCCTCTTTGGTGAGTTCGGTAAATAATTTCTTGTCGGCTTTGCCGGTCCAGTCGGCCAGGTGACCGGCGTCACGGCCAATAAAACCATCGGCGGTCAAAGCTGCGATAACGAACGTTTTCATGCTACTACCCTCCTTACTTTTTTGCCGGCGGCTTCTAGGATCTGCACGGCATACCCATCTGAATGATCAATACTATACACGAACTCATCGATGTCGGTTTCGCTGAGCATACGGGCGCACGACGGGCATGGCATCAGGTTGATGAACATTGTCGTGCCTTTTAACGGTATGTGCTCGCGCCCAGCTTTGATAATTAATTCGGCTTCGGCATGGACGGTGTCGTAGTGGTTCAGATCGTGCGGCGGCGAGAAATACTTCTCGCGCGATGCGCCATGCAACATGGCATATGTTTGGTATGGAACAACCTTGTTATAGGTAGCGGCACGCAGTTCGTAGACGTCTTTTTTGCCGCCGGCTTTTTTGCCCAGGGCGACGCCGGTTTGAAAGCTGTAATCAAATGATAATTTAGCGGTCTTGGCGGCGACGTCGAGCATTTCGGCCTCACTGTATTTGCCGGCCTTAACTTCAAAAAGTTCTTTGATTTCGGGCATGATTCGTTTTTCGTAGGCCTGCGCTTCGGTTTCATCCAGGAACGCCGGCGTCAGCTTGTAGGGCGTGCGTTTTTTAGCCAAGGCATAGAACGGCTCAGTGGTGTGGAACGAAAACTGCCAGCTGCCGTTTATTAATAAGACACGCGTAAAATCCAGCTCGCTGAGCACATGTTTGAGATCGCGTTGGTTATAGCTGAGCGTAAAAATTTTATTATCTTGCGGGTTGGCGTTGATCTTGCCGATGACTTCGGTAAAACGGTCGGTTTCTAATGTTTTAAATTGGGGTTGGCCTTCAAAGCCGTCGATGTATGCTTCCTTGGCCAGGCCAAGCACCAAATTGCCCTTCGGCAAGTATTGTTTAACGATTTGGATAAAACGTTTGTGAGAGATGTCGCGCGGCGCGGCAATAAAAATTGCGTTTAGCTCGTGGATTGGTTTTTTACTGGCGAAGGCTAGCTCGCTCCACTCAAAGTTATACTGCATGTCGCTCATTACTATAATTGCACTTTCTTAAGCACTGTCCGAATTCCTGGCGAGATCCGTTCATTAGTGAGTGCTGTTTGTATGTTCATCCAAAGCAGTTGATCGCAGTCATCGCCTGGCGTTAGCTTTACGGTAGATGTAACACCTCTGACCACATACGTATTCCACAAAAACGGATTGGGAACAGTGTATTCGGCATCGATATGACTGTCCCGGCGGGTAATCGTCGTCTGGCCGAGTCTTGAATCTAATAATTCCGGGTTGTGCACTGAAATATCATAGCCGGTTTCTTCGGACACTTCCCTAACTAGTTCTGAAATCAGAGTGTTTTCGTAGTTATCAACTCCGCCGCCCGGCAAAGTCAGATAGTCAGGTGTTAGTTTGAGGTGCTCTTTGCGTTCCTGCAGCAGGACTTCATTTTTTTCGTTAACAATAATCGCGTCACAAACAACGCGTATCCCCGAGGGGTTCTTGTATTTTTCATCAAATTTTTTATCTAGCGAGATAATTTTTTTCTTGGCCGCCCTGTATTTTTCGGCGTTTTCGATAGGTGTAAATTTAAGCTCGCGGTAATTCCACTCGCACAAATCAGGCGCGTCAAATGGAATACAGTGGAAATGCAGGTGTTGGTCGACAGTACTTTGGGCGTCAGAACCGTCTTTTTGGACCAGTTGCATACCTTTAATTCCGTGCACATCACGGACCAGTTTTTTGGCTATATAAAAGAACTTGCGGATAGTATCCCACTCTAATTGGGTCAATTCTTTAGGAGATTTAATATGACGGCGTGGCACAATCATAAAATGCCCGTCAATATAGGCGTACAAACTAACGGTCATGACTATCCCGTTTTCTTCAAAAAAGATGTACTTATCCCGCAGGTCGCAGAAAACACATTTGCCAACAGATTGCCAGATACTGTCGTATTGCTTGGTAAACCGCGCGTCACGATAGTATTCTTGCTTCTTCTGCTCCTCGGGTGTAAGTTTCATACCTTAATTGTAATGCTTATTTTTCTTTGAGCGGATCTTTTCGCAGGTCCATGAAGTCTTTAAACACCGAACTCAGGTGTCCGCCGATGGCGCGTTGGATAATTTTAGTGGTAGAGATAGCGGTAGATTGGCGGTCGACAACTTTAACTTCCCCGCCGTTTTTGGTGACAATTTTATATTCTTTCGATGACTTGTATTCTTCGGTCCAGTCTTCTTTGACCGTTATGAAAACGTCAGGCTTTAACAAGCCAAGGGACGGAACGCAGCTGGGTTCAGGCAGAATCGTTACAAAGTCTACCGGTCGCAGATAGGTGAGCATCTCGGCGCGGATCTTTTCGTCCAGGATAGGCTTATTAGCACCCTTCACTTTGCGGATAGCCTCGTTGCTACTAACGCCGACAACTAGAATGTCGCCATTAGCTTTTGCTTCTTCCAGATAACGGCACTGCCCAACGTGCAACAGATCCCACGAGCCTGCTGTAAATACAATCTTCTTGTCTTTTAATTTGAGCTCATCGTGCAAAGTCATAAGATCACTTTGCGATACAAGCCGCTTCTT
>DASYJQ010000050.1:0-4113 GCA_035996265.1 Saccharimonadales bacterium (SeqCode) | reverse complement strand
TCGGCAAGGAAATACGGGGTAACCAACCGTGGGGCTTTGTCGAGCCGGGTACGCCAGAGGCAGAGGGCGTTGTTGACCCCGCGCAAGCGCTCGGGTAAACCAAAGTAGGTAGCGCGGCAGGGACGCGCACAGCGCAATGATCTAGCCGACCGTAATCGGCAGCGTGCGTTTAATGTGTGCCGGGCGAGTAAGCAAACACAAGACACTTACACGAAAGCCCAAACGATACGGTTCGATTCCGTGACCGCGCAATATGGCTAAGCAACGTGGCGCTAAAACAACAGCGCAAAAGCGTATAGAATCAAAGAAAGTACCGACAAGATCGTCACAGCAACGCGCAAAGAGTTTTGCAGACCCCGAGAAAGCCAAACGATATGTACCATTGCACAATACGGCGCGTCAGTACCGCGACGTTGAGACGGGTACAATCATTAGTCGCAATCAACGTGATAAGGCTGTATTGCCGTCGCGTGAGGGCGGCAGAGTTAGTAAAGAACAGCTTGCAAAGCGTATGCGAGCGCGGGGCATTAAGTCACATCGTTTGCGCTATGACCAGCTAGTAGAATTGCGGCAAGATCGGTTGCGAGCGGCGGGCGTGAAAGCGAGTAAGCGAGAGATACAACAAAGTAAGGAAATGAAAGACCTAGTGCGTGATCTACGTAGCAAGGATAAAACCTTGCGCGGGCGCAAACACCGGGCGCTAGTGCAGCTCGGGTTGCGTGACCCTAATTCGCCATACGTGCCGGGCGAATCGCCAAAGACAAAAGTATAATGCCGCGAATCTATCAACCTAAGACGTTTGCTGACGGTACAGCAAACCCGCGTTTTAAGCCCCGCCCAAATCGTAATCCTACTAGCTCGGGCCACGCGCTTAACAAGTTTGAGCGCGGGCAATTTGTAGCATGGGACGGTGAGGGCGTTACCGACAAGAGCGGCGAGCATAAATACATTATGCTTTGTACTTCGCTCGGCGGTGTGGCATCTCTCATAAATCCGCGCGGGCTTAGTACAGCCGATTGTCTTGACCAAATTCTACACGTGGGCGCGCTCAACAAGCGCGCTATACACGTCGCTTTCGGTGCGTCGTATGACGTTAATATGATGCTAGCAGATTGCACGCGCGCAGAAGTACAAGCGGTGTGGGAAGGACACTGGACATTGATTTGTGACGGTGAGTATGCGGTACAGTATCGCGCGCGCAAATCGTTTAGCGTTCGACGGGGTAAGCCACAGTATAAGAACATTGATGGTAAATTGACACGGGTTGATTTGCCGAATGGTGTAGTGCTGTGGGACGTGTTCGGATTCTTTCAAAGTACGTTTGTAGATGCGTGTGAGAAGTATCTAGGAAAAGATTACCCCGAATTGCAGTTTATCCGTGAGCAGAAACAGCGGCGGCAACAGTTCAGCGTTAAGGAGCTGGCAGAGATAGAACGGTACTGTCTCTTGGAGTGTCGCACGCTGGAAGCGCTTATGTTGAAACTTAGGGAGTATTTAGAGGTAGCAGAGCTACCTATTAGAAGATGGGACGGCGCGGGCGCTTGCGCCGCCGCTTTGCTACAGCGCGAAAAGATACTAGATCATAAGCGCGAGTGCATGGCAGCGGTTAACGACGCGGCGCAGCACGCTTACGCAGGCGGGCGTATGGAGTTGTGCCGGTATGGACACGCGCCCAACACACCGATATATCACTATGACATTAACAGCGCGTACCCGGCGGCGATGTGCAAACTTCCCTGCCTACAATCGGGCGAGTTTATACGCGGGCAGAATAATTACCAAAGTGGCCTGCCATTCTCACTTTATAGAGTACGGTTTAACTTCGGCGATTGCGCTATGTATCCTTTCTTTTGGCGTGCGGATAATTGCTCAATCTTCTACCCGCAAGAGGGTGAGGGTTGGTATTGGGCGCCAGAGGTTGAGGTTGCACGCGAAGCGCTCGCGGCGGGCGTACTCACGGGTGAGCTGACAATCCTTGACTCTTATCACTTTGTTACGCGCAACACTGTATCACCGTTTGACTTTTTGCCACGGTTATACGAGCAACGTAAGCAATGGAAAGCGGAAGGAATTGGCGCAGAAAAGGTAATCAAACTTGCAATCAATTCGCTGTACGGAAAGACAGCGCAACAAGCGGGCGGCGAGCGCACAGGCGGCCCGCCCCGGTATCATCAGTTAGAGTGGGCCGGATACATTACCAGTTACACGCGCGCAATGCTTTACCGCGCGATGCTTCCAGCGCTCAAAGATCGCAATATAATTATGTGCGCCACTGACGGCATTTACTCATTGCAACCGCTCGCTCTGCCGCTCGGTGACCAGCTCGGGCAATGGGAATACAAACAGCATGACGGCATAACCGTTGTGCAATCGGGCGTGTATTGGACGTATCAGAATGGTAAAGAGCCTGCCGCGTTTTGTCGTGGTTTTGATCGCGGCAGTTTGCACATTGACGGTATCGTAAAACAGTGGAAGCGTAGACAGACTACTTACGATGCGTCGTTGACTCGTTTCGTAACGATGGGTAGCGCGCTCGCGGGGCGCGCGTCGTTTAAGAAGTGGCGGCAATGGCGAACGGTGCCGCGCTTGCTCTCATTGACAACAGAATACACGAAACGATTTGACGAGCTAGGGCCGGAAGAATGGACGCGCGAAATTGGCCCGCATTGCCAGCTAGTGTATACGCACGCAGCTATACCCGGTTCTCAGGTTGTGGGGCAGACAATGAGCGCGAAATATCCGCTGAAATGGAAAGAAGAAAATGACGACATTGAAACAGAGCTAGACGGCGCGCCAATTATGATGATTGAGCAAGAGGCATACGACGCTACCATATAGTATGTGATTCGCTCTTGACTTTTTGGGGCGTCTCTATTACGGTTCTTTTCGGGCGGCCTACGGTCGCGAATCTAAGCAAATTTGCCGGGGAGCTAACCTTGACCGATTTTACACCTAGCCGAGCGAGCGCGTAAGATGTGTGGAAATTCGCACATTTTGCAGAGCGCCCGCCCGTGTTCTTAAGCGGAAATCTTGCAGCATTAACAGCGTCACTAGGAGCCATTGCCACGGTCTTGCAAATCCCGTTACCAACGGGTAGCAATGATCTGCAATGGCTTTTCGGTTTTGCAATCTTTGTATTGCTCGCGCTTAACGCAATTTTCTTACGTCAGGTCGCGAAAGTTTTTAGGGATACCGTAGCTGCTGTCAGGCAGCATAGTGACGACATAGCCACGCTGCAAGAAATTGGCGAAGCTCTCTTAACTGACAAGCTGATAGATGGGGCGGGTGACCCGTCAATAGGTAGACGTAAAAACGACGCTTTTCTCAGTATGTTGTTGAACAAACTGCCGCGTAAGAATTTCGGGCGGCGTGCATTACCCGATAACTCTATTGGAGCGTAAAGAAAATGACAGCACCGGATACGACACCCGACAACGCCGCAGCTCCGGCAAAAGACAACGCGCCGAGTGACGATCAAATCGCCGCGTATCTGAAAGGACGCGGGTTCTCAGTGAGCAAGGCAGCGCCAGAGGAAAAGCCCGAGCCGGGCAAGGATTGGACAGAGGGCGCGCCCGATGGTTTCGCCAATGTTGGCGACGGTTCCGAAGAACACCCGCACAACGTAGTACCCGCTCACCGCTGGTAGATCACCACACCCCACTACTATAGTATATGGCGGTTGACGATGGAAACGACGGAAACGACGGTCACGGAAACTACACGGACGGTGGAAACGCCGCCACAGTCGCAACCGCCAGCGCCAGCGCAACCGAGCGAGACAGTGGCAATGGAAGTGGGGCAGCTAATGGAGCGGGTAGCAACGCTGACAACGCAAGTGGAAACGGCAACGCAACGGGCGACGGCAGCGGAAGCGGCAGCGGAAGCGGCGAGCCGGGAGTTGAGTACGTTACGTACCGCAAGCGAGACGGCACCACAGGTACCCGAAGAAAGCGATACGACGCAAGAGACGGCGGTAGTGGAAGCGGTAATAGAAACGCCAGCGGAAACGCCGCCGCCAACGCCACAGAAGAAACGGGGACTGTTGGGCCGGATACTGTTAGGGTAGAACCGCCACGCAGGACGCGCGGGGCAAGCGCCCCGCCGCCCAACATG
>DASYJQ010000049.1:0-2102 GCA_035996265.1 Saccharimonadales bacterium (SeqCode) | reverse complement strand
GTACGGCGATACACCAGATTCCCTTCCTCATCGCCTTTTTGCGCTTTCACAAGCGCGAGATCACAAACAAGGCCGCGTTCCAGTACATATTTTTGCCCATCGAATTCGCGCTGTTCTTTTCCCTCAGCCACAATAGTGCCGACACCGGTCTTGGTATAAAATCCGGCAATACCAGCGCCGCCTGCACGCATGCGTTCGGCCAGTGTGCCTTGCGGGTTAAATTCAACTTCCAGCTTGCCAGACAGATACAACTCGGCAAATAACTTGTTTTCGCCAACATATGACGAGATCATTTTTTTGATCTGGCCCTTTTCCATCAGTTTGCCGAGGCCGAAACCATCAACTCCGGCATTGTTGCTGACAATCGTCAGGCCCTTGATACCCGCAAGCTTGATCGCCTCGATGCAATGCTCGGGAATACCGCACAAGCCAAAACCGCCGACCGCCATCGTCATATTGTCGCGTAACAATCCGGCTAAGGCTTCGGCAGCGTTTTTACAGGTTTTAGCCAAAGTAAATCCCTTCTCGATTCGATGTGAGAGGAAGTGTCCGAAAGGCGGGCGAAAGCGTCAAGGGGAAATGCGGGGGCTATATAGCCATCAGTACAGCACCTGCTGTAACCAAACATCCGCCCAGAGCTGTTTTCCAGGTAAGGCTTTCGCCCAGGAACAACACGGCACAAATCATCACAAGAGCGACGCTAAGTTTGTCAACGGGCGCCACCTTCGATGCAGGCCCAAGTTGCAAAGCGCGGTAGTAACATAACCACGATAATCCTGTGGCTATGCCCGACAATACAAGCATCGCAACACCAAATGCAGATAGTTTATTAAAGGGCTGCCATTCGTTGCGCAACATCACTATACCAAAAGTCATGATCAATATGACAATGGTACGAATGAGCGTGGCCATATTCGAATTGATTTCACCCACACCAAGCTTGCCCAGCAGGGCCGTCAAAGCCGCAAAGAAGGCCGAGCCCAGCGCAAAAACAAACCAATGATTGGGCAAACTCATCACGTGCCCTTTCCGACCGCTTCGCCAACCGATTTAAAGCCATCCCGCGCCAACAACGCCGCAAGTTCGCGGTTAACACGCCGGACCAAAAAAGGCCCTTCGAATATGAGTGCGGTGTAAAGTTGTACCAGTGAAGCTCCCGCCAAAATTTTGGCGTAAGCGTCCTGGGCACTGGCGATACCACCGCAACCAATCAATGGGATTTTGCCTTGTGTCAGTTTGTATAAACTTGCTAAAGCGCTTGTCGACATTTCGAACAATGGTTTACCGGAAAGGCCGCCGGTTTCCTTGGCTAGCACTGCAGGTATACTTGCGGGCCGTGTTACGGTTGTATTTCCCAAGATGATGCCGTCGACGCCGGAGGCTAAAGCAACCTCAGCAATATCTGCTAGCTGACCTGTGGTCTGGTCGGGGGCGACCTTAACAAACAGCGGCGGCTTTTTCGCGCAAGCGTTGCGCATCGCCATCACTTGTTCTAGCAACCCAGCAAGCTTTTCGCGCTCTTGCAGATCACGCAAACCCGGTGTGTTGGGCGAAGAAATATTGACCGTCAAATAATGGGCGTACGGTGCAAATTTCTTTATACCAACCGTATAGTCGGCGGCGGCGTCGGTGCTATCTTTATTTTTGCCGATATTGATACCGAGAATGCCAAGGCTTTTTTGCACCGACGCATCGTAATGCGCGATAATGCGCCTTTGGCAAACATCGAACCCGTCACTGTTAAAGCCAAATCGGTTGATGATGGCCTCAGCTTCGGCGATACGAAAAAGCCTCGGCTTGGCATTGCCCGATTGCGGCCGCGGCGTAATACTGCCGAGTTCGACAAAGCCGAAGCCAAAACCGAACATTTCATCCATCACTTCGGCCTGCTTGTCGAAGCCGGCGGCGAGCCCTACAGGATTTGGAAAATTCAGACCACAAACCCGCGTTTTTAAAATATCTAACGCATCGTTTTTAATGTGTGGTCCCGCGCCCATTTTCAAGAGCATTAACGCCAAATGATGGGCTTTTTCCGGATCGATGAGAAACAGGAAAGGGCGAAGCAGCCGATAAAAGTTAAAAGAGGTCATTTCTGCTTGTCT
>DASYJQ010000048.1:0-11721 GCA_035996265.1 Saccharimonadales bacterium (SeqCode) | reverse complement strand
TGAACGTTACCCGTGGTATGGGGACGATGAGCAACCCGTCACCCAAGAGGTAGATCTCGATGAAGGCATGGTCATATTACACGATAAGGCAGCAGCCGAGCGCCGCTTAAAAGGATTACTCAAAGAGTGGGTGCATGATCTGACTAACTTGAGCTTCATGTTTACTTCAACGTTCACGACGAGAGAGAAGTTTGCGGGAGGCATTTTTAATCTCATACGCGCCGGATACATGGAACGCGTTGTGCACGATGGATATGTACGTAGACAGGGCATGGACCAACCGGTATTTTGGCTGGATGCCGACACGCCGTTTATGCGGCGTGGCGCGTTAGCAAAGATGCGTGATGCCGTTCTGGCTGACGAAGCCCATGTAGTACGGGCAAGGCTTCAATTAATTGGCGATAATCCAAGTGCTCCACGCTTCAGCGAACGTAGCGACTCCGAGAAAGCAGCAGCGCTCTATGCGCTTACTCGCAGTATGATAGAACGCAATCTTAGCCCACTGGCCGATCGCGGTTATGTAGACGAGTCGGGTATATGCATGAAACTTGGCACATACTGCCTAGCTGGCGGGGTGGGTGTTAGTGATCCCCGCTTAGGTGAAAGCCGCACGTTTTTGGCCCGCGTGTCCCAAGCCTGTGAAGTAGGTCTGCTAGATGGGACGGTACCGCCACTAAAGTATGTCGATGCCGCCGTTATAGGTAATTCATACCGCCGCTACCAAGCGCTAGCCAAAATTTACCCGCCCCATGCTCTACCCCTTACCCGGGAAGGACCCGACTACCTTGACTACCAAACTATACAAGGGTTAGGGGGTGCCGGCCCAGATATATCATATGGTCCTTTTACCCGCAGTCAAGCCACAAAAATGATAGAGGTTATGGTCGCCCAACAAGAACAGCGTGGCACAGACCACCCGCTCACACCGACGCAGTACAGGCGGTTGGGAGCAACTATGATTCGCTTTGGTTTACCAGAGTAGCGCGTCGAAATAGTACTGAGTCGCTATTGACGTTCACGAAATTCGGGGACTAATCGGTGAAGCCACTAAGCCAGATCGGAATATGAATCAGCTACCTGGTCAGAAGCGCAGGACAGAATGAATGCGTCAAGCTTAGCTGGGTCGTCCATACCTGTAAGAAACACCGCTTCACCCCTTGGGTCAGGCTGCCCGTTTACGTCTTGGAAACGACTGGTTAGGGCAGTCCACCTACATGTTTGGTCGTCGCCAGCCGGGATTTCAAAGGTCATAGTTGAAACAACTTGGGTAGTGTTGTCTCCGCCCATCTCCTGGTCCCAGTATGGTAGGTCGTGTTTGGTCGTCATAAACACCCTGGCTGTCGTACCGAACCACTCTCCTCGCTTTGTTAAATGTGCGCGGATGTCCGGCTCCACGGCAAGCTCGTCATTACGGATAGGCCGTGCCTCTACTCCAAAGCGTCCATCGGCGCTCGCAAAAACTAAACCTTTGCCACGTTCATCTACAATTGACGCAACACGGTCACCACGCATGACCGACACAAGGCCACATTCCATGACTGAACTAACATCACCGGCAGCACGCCAACCGATAGCCTCAAAGGCTGGTGTAGCGCGATACCTCCCAGAATCGGAACTCATGAATAAAATAATACCACATTTGTGGCATTATTGCAATATTTGGCAGGGGTGTCAGTCGGTTAAGATAACTTTTGAGGAGTTAGAGAAGGTAGACGTGCAGGAAATCCGAGAGCTGCTTGATGAAGAATAAAGCCTACTATAATGGTAGTAACTCCATGCTCTCATTGACTCGAAAGCCTTCTAGCTCTCCATACGTGCAATCAATCTCGTCAAAAGAGGCGTTGGTAAGAACCTTCTCAAGCGCCACCATCGTGCCGTCGTGGGAGACGATTAATGCGCGTTCGCTGTCGCTTAGTTTGGACAGCGTCTCCGAGACAAGCATTTTTAAAGCCTCACCCTGTGCTCGCAGAGGAGCGCGTAGCTCCGGGATCGAGATAATGGCGCCGGCAACACCAAAGGGATGCGTTTTTCGCAACTCCGTGATCTTTTCACTGAATCCAGGCGGAGATTTTAGGACACCAGCTCGTTCATCAACGGTAGGAGTCGCTCCACTGAGTAGTTCGGCCGTTTCTCGCGTTCTACCAAATGGCGAGCTTATTACCAATCCGAACGACCCGAGGGTCGGTTTAAGTGTGTTACATTTTTGGCGACCCTCATCCGTAAGCGCATCATCTACGAGGTTCCAATTGGCGTGGCGGAGAATACAGACTTCTTTCATAGGTGTGATTATAACTCAAATTGAAAAATCGCATCCGAAGACGCGATTTGACAAAATAATTATAGTATTGACTACTAATGCCTGGCAGGGGAGACAGGACTTGAACCTGCGACACCCGGTTTTGGAGACCGGTGCTCTACCAACTGAGCTACTCCCCTATGGAATTACTTCGATATCATACGGCAAATAGGCCGTTTTGTCACCTACTAACAGGGCTAGCTGTGGTATGTGACCGGCTCGCCGGAGTGTTCGTTCGAGACGACGTTAATAGCGGTGCGGACTATATCCCCGGCTTGCGGCTCGGCCAGGCTGGCACCGGTGTTTCCCTGCATGCTGTAGCCGGCAAAATCATCCTTGGTAACAATCCAGTTGCCGTTTTCGGTATCGGCGGTGGCGCGCATATCAAACACGGTCACATCGTCTGGTGACGTTTTGCCGGATGTTCCGGCTGTTTCGGCGACGCGCATGGCGGATACGCTGCCGCCCGTTATGCCGTTTGGCCCTTCTGTTGCAGTAACACCCAGTAAGTAGTTACCGCGGGTACTAAAGCCGTCTGGTGAGGCCGGTACGGCGCGCGTCAGCGTTAATGTGACTGCACCGTTGCCTAGGCGGTTTACGGCAGGCTGCGGTGCTGGTGCTGCCGACGAAGCCAAGCCAATGGTGATGGCCGCCGTGGCGCCGCCGGCAAGTGATCGTTTGATGCGTTGCGAAATCATAGCTATTTATTATAACCCGGCAGCCGTAGTAGGCGTATACTAGTAACACAATAAGTGAGGGTATTCTATGAACACAATGCTTGCAACAGCGCAGGCGTCTATTAGGCAGGCGGCCAAAGACCTTGGCTACGACGATGCTAAAATTGAGGCTTTCTTGCAGCCGGAGCACGAGCACGTTTTTGAAATAAACGTCGGCGGCAAAATCTACCCTGCCTACCGCATTCAGCACAACAGCAAACTGGGGCCGTACAAAGGCGGTATCCGGTTTCATCCGAATGTTAACCAGGATGAAGTCCAAGCCCTGTCGACGCTAATGAGCCTCAAAACAGCTGCCGCTAACCTGCCCTTGGGCGGCGGCAAGGGTGGCGTGGCCGTTGACCCTAAAGCGTTGACGCCTGCCGAACTCGAACAGGTCGCCCGCGGGTACGCTCACTATCTGGCGCCGTATGTCGGCTCCGACAAAGACATCCCTGCCCCGGACGTTAACACCAACGGGCAGATCATCAACTGGATGCTTGACGAATATGAAGCCGTTGTTGGCAAAAAAGATCCAGGCGCATTTACCGGCAAATCAATGGATACCGGCGGTTCCGAAGGCCGCGAAGCAGCCACCGGCCGTGGCGGCGTGTACGTGCTTATAGAATATTTGAAGCGCAAACACTTGCTCGACCAGCCATTTACGGTTGCCTTGCAGGGCTTCGGCAACGTCGGTTACTTCTTTGCCACGGCGCTGCGCCAGGAATGCCCCAACGCTAAAATCATCGCTATTGCCAACAGCAAACACACCTGGGTCAATCCGGCCGGCATCGACGTCACCAAAAATATCGACGGCGTTGATTACCCGCGGCCCGAGGAACTAAACGACCTCCAAAATGTTGAGGCCCTCGTGCCCGGCGCCATCATCGGGGTCCAGGCCGACGTCCTGGTGCTGGCGGCGCTAGAAGACGCCGTTACCGGTGCTAATGTTGCCCAGATACAAGCCCACACCATTCTGGAATTGGCCAACGGTCCCATAGATCAAGAGGCCGAACCGGTCTTGCACGACAAAAACATCGCCGTATTGCCTGACGTTATCGCCAACGCCGGCGGTGTTATCGTGTCGTACCTGGAGTGGGTCCAAAACACCAAAGGCGAGCACTGGCCCGAAGACCTGGTTAATACTCGTTTGGCCGAGTTGATCGTGCCGGCGGCGCACCATATGTTCAAGCGGGCCGAAGAAAAGTCTATACCGTACAAGCAAGCAGCATTTGAACTGGCGCTCGAACGCTTACTTAGTTAAGATTCTTACAGCGGCTACATGAAAGCATCATTAAATCCGTGAAAAAATAGTTGTGCTTATGCTATTTATTAACTTATAATATGATGGAAACACATAAAGTGAAGACCAGAGGGATATGCGGATCTTGATGCTTGGGTGGGAATTACCCCCCCACAACAGCGGTGGACTAGGCATGGTATGTTACCAGATGTGTCGTGCTCTCGCTAAAAAAGGTGCTGATATCGAATTTATACTCCCGTATAAAGCCGACCATGGTATCTCATTCATGAAAATTACCGCTGCCCACCCCCAAGGGGTCAGCGAGATTCTTAAGAGCGGTATCGCCTACGATAGTTACAAGTATAAATTTACTGACGGCCATATCGAAACTCACGATATCTACTCCCAAGTACATATGTACGAACAAGCCGTCGCTCAACTCGTTGTAAACCGCCAATTTGATGTCATCCACGCCCACGACTGGCTAACCTTTAGGGCCGCGTTGCGCGCCAAACAAATGGCTAAGTGTCCGATAGTGCTGCACGTGCACTCTATTGAGCGCGACCGGGCCGGCGGCGCCGAAGGCAATCCGTTGTGCCGCGAAATTGAAGGTATATCCTTAATGCTGGCCGACCGGGTTATCGCTGTCAGCGAGCACACCAAGCAAATGATCATCGAAGACTACGGCATCCCGGCCGGCAAAATCGAAGTCGTCCACAACAGCATCGAGCCGGACGACATGGAACCCCTCGACGATGATAACGCCTACCATTACCTGAGCGCGATGCGCGGTTTGGGCTACCGCGTGGTCGTTGCCGTCAGCCGTTTGACTGTCCAAAAAGGTTTGCCTAACTTACTGCACGCAGCCAAAGAAGTTGTTAAGCGCGAGCCTAAAACGTTATTCCTGATCGTCGGCAGCGGCGAACAATACTTTGAATTACTCCGGCTCGCCGCCGATCTTGGCATTGCCACTAATGTCATCTTTACCGGTTTCCAGCGCGGCAAGCGCTGGCGGGATGCTTATTCCAGCGCCGATCTGTTTGTAATGCCATCGGTATCAGAACCTTTCGGCATTACTGCTTTAGAGGCCGTAGGTTACGGTACGCCCGCCTTGGTCACTAACCAGTCCGGCGTCGCCGAAGTTTTGCGCAACTGCCTGAAAGTCGACTTCTGGGACATCAACGAAATGGCCAACCAGATTACCGCCGTCATTCAGAACGATTCCCTGCGCGACACATTGCATTCGAACGCCCACCACGAGTTCGAAAGTATGAGTTGGAGCCACGCCGCCGACAAACTACTCGGCATTTACGACGACCATAAGGTGGGAGCATACGTATGAGCAAGAAAGCAATTGTGCTCTACCTGCACGTCCACCAACCATTCCGCGTCCGCCACTACACCATCTTTGACGCCGGTGTCGACCACGCCTACTTTGCTGCGCCTTACGATGACCGCACCAGCAACGAGCGCATCATGCACAAGGTTGCCGAGAAGTCATACATCCCGACCAACAAGCGCCTGTTACAGCTGTTAAACGATCACCCTGAGTTCAAGCTATCCCTGAGTATTACCGGCACCGTCATCGAGCAAATGGAAGCCTGGTCGCCGGAAAGCCTGCAATCCTTCAAGGATCTGTGCGCCACCGGCCGTGTCGAAATCGTCGGCGAGACATACCACCACAGCCTGGCGTTCTTCTACAGCCGCACCGAGTTCGAGGCCCAGGTTAAGATGCACGAAAAGAAAATCCAGGAAGTCTTTGGCCAAACGCCCAAAGTCCTGCGCAACACCGAACTGGCGTACAACAATGACCTTGCCTATTGGGCCGACAAAGCCGGGTACAAAGGCATCCTGGCCGAAGGTTGGGACAAAGTCCTTGATTGGCGCAGCCCGAACTTTGTCTACCAGCCCACATATACCAGCAATATTCGCTTACTGATGAAAAACTACAAGCTCAGCGACGACATTGCCTTCCGCTTTGGCGACCAGAGTTGGGCCGGTTGGCCGCTGACTGCCGACAAATTCGCCCACTGGTTGAACGAGAGCGGCGACGCCACCAACTTCAACCTGTTCATGGACTACGAAACCTTCGGTGAACACCAATGGGATGAATCCGGTATTTTCGACTTCCTGTCCCACCTGCCAAACGAATGGCTCAAAAAAGAGGGCAACACCTTTATGACCGTTTCCGAAGTCATCGATAGCTTCGAACCGGTCGACCGTGTGGACAGTCCGCAAACCATCACCTGGGCTGACACCGAGCGCGACCTGTCTGCTTGGCTGGGCAACAGTATGCAGGCCTCATCGATTACCGCGCTGTACGCCATGGAAAGTAAGATTCTGGCCACTGGCGACCTCAAGCTTATCGAAGATTGGCGCAAGCTGCAAACTTCCGACCACTTTTACTACATGTGTACCAAGTGGTTTAACGACGGCGACATTCATGCCTACTTCAGCCCGTACGAGAACCCGTACGACGCCTTCATCGCCTTCATGAATTCCTACCACGACATGAAGTTTCGTCTCGCTGAAAAAGGGGTAGACGTATAATGGGCCGGCCCGTTGTACTCAGCAATGGGCAGCTGTTTGTCGGCCTGGACGAGAACGGCTTGGTCCACGACTTCTATTACCCATACGTCGGATTAGACAACATGACCAACGCCCGTAGCGCCACGCATAAAATTGGCGTGTGGGTGGATGGCAGCTTCCACTGGGTGGGCGACGGTAGCTGGGAAACCAGTGTCAACGTTGAACCAGACGCGCTCATTAGCGACATTACATTGCGGTCGCCAGAATTACACGTCACCTTGCAGTTTAAAGATTTCATCGACCCCGAATACAACGCATTAATCCGCCGCGTCACCATCACCAATGACGACGATAAGCAACGCGACATCCGTATATTTATGCACCAGGTATTCCAGATATCGCGTGCTGGCCGCGCCGACACTGCTTTGTTCGTGCCGGACGACGACTACATATTAGACTATAAGGGCCGTTGCTGTTTATTGATCGCTGGCCGCCACGTGGACAGCGCGGGCAAAGGCGAGGCTGATTTCGACCAGTTTGCCGTGGGCAACTACGGCATCGAGGGTAAAGCCGGCACTTACCTGGATGCCGAAGACGGCGAACTGTCCGGCAATGCTGTCGAACACGGCGGCGTCGACAGCGTACTGCGCTTCCGCAAGCAGGTCGAGCCGCACGAATCCTTCCGCATCGATTACTGGATAGTAGCCGCCGACAGCCAATCCGACGCGCAGGTCATCCACACGCACATCAAATATTATTCCATCGACGACCGCCTGGTTAAGGCCCGCGAATATTGGCAGAAGTGGCTTGAGCCGGCCAAAGACAAGCTCGCTAAACTACCCGAAGAAGACCGCATTGAAGCTCAAAAGAGCGTGCTGATCATTAAAGCGCATTGCGATGACCGCGGTTCAGTGCTGGCCAGCGGCGACAGCAGTATTTTCAACTTTGGGCGCGATTACTACTGCTACTGCTGGCCACGCGACGCATCCTACGCCATTTGGCCGCTGATCCGTCTTGGTTTGTACGACGAAGCCCGCAACTTCTTTGAATTCGCCCGCGGCACCATGCATCGCGACGGCTACCTGGCGCACAAGTACCAGCCGGACCGTTCCATTGGTAGTACTTGGCACCCGTTGTTGCACGGCAACAAAAAAGAACTGGCCATCCAGGAAGACGAAACGGCCATGGTTATCTTCATGCTGGGCGAATATCACCGCGCCAGCGGCGACAGCACCTTTATCGAAGGCTTCTATGATAACTTCATCGAACCCTGCGCCGCATTTATGGCCGACTTTGTTGACGAAGCCACCGGTTTGCCGCACGCCAGCTACGACCTGTGGGAGCAGAAGTTCCTTACTAATACCTACACCGTTTGCACCGTTATTGCCGCCCTAGAGACCGCCATAGAACTGGCTGCTATCGCGCATCACCCCGAAGACGCCGCCCACTGGAAAGACGCCGCCGACCGCATGCGAGCCGGCCTGCAAGCGTTGTACCACCCGGACGGTTATTTTCGCAAAGGCTTCCTGCTGCAGGATGACGGCAATCTGGCTTACGATGACACGCTGGATATCTCCAGCCTGTACGGCCCGCTGATGTTCGCCCAGTTGCCACTCGATGATCCGCGCCTGGCTAGCACCTTTGAAGCCGTCAAGCGCGAGCTGTGGAACACCAGCCCGATCGGTGGTGTTATCCGCTATCCTCAAGACAACTACTTCCTGGCTAAAATACAGTACAAAGGCAATCCTTGGATTGTGTGCACTCTGTGGTTGGCCCAGTACTTCAACGCCGCCGGCCAACCCGACCAAGCCAAGGAACTACTCGCGTGGGCGCTCAAGCGCAGTCTGCCGAGCGGCTCGCTCAGTGAACAATTCGACCCGGATACCGGTTTCGCCATTAGCGTCACGCCGCTGGTCTGGTCGCACGCCGAGTTTGTTAACACCTCGCTTGATATTGCTAAGATAGATTAAGTAGCGCACATATACTTACTGCATAATAAAAAAGCCTCGTGCATTAGAGGCTCTTTTATTTTATCTAGCGGTAAAACTATTTCTTTTTGACTTCGTTGCGGCCAAGGTTCTTCTTGGTCTCGGTGAAGACAACGTGCTTGCGCAGTTTCGGGCTGTACTTCTTGAGTGCCAGCTTTTCAGGGGTATTCATCGAATTTTTGGATGTGTAATAAATCCGCTCGCCGGATTCTTCGCTTACCAGTCCAATTAGTTTACGCTTGTCGCCTTTTTTTGCCATGTCGTTGTAGAGCCTTTTATTCAGTAGTCTTGCTAGATTCTAACAGATGTAGACCTGGTTGTAAACACTTAATCACCCGAGGAGGCGACTTCGCGGGTGACGCTAGGCCTGGTTGTGTCCTAAGCGTAATGCGCTCCAGCCCAACGCAAGCGTAAATTTGCGCTTGGCTTCGACGTTGCCCGGTACCAGTACGTCTATGCGGTTGATCCGGGAGAACACTTGAAAGCCCGCCCCTATACTACGCGGTTCATACTCAACATGAGACACTTCGCCTACTACTAATTCGGAGGGGTGGTAGACGAAGCCGGTATAGACGCCTAAATGGGGGTCGACGAGCGTCGAACCCAAATGCGCTCCCACTGCCCGCGGCGGTTGCCGCCTATCTCGCTGGACAACAACAGTGCCGGAGGCGAACTGCATGTAATGACAGTCTTGCGAACGCGCCGATATAATCTTTGTGACAGGCCAGTACTGCGGCTCTCGCACTGGTGGCTCGAGGTTGGCGTAATCTTGCGGGTCAATTTCGGTGCCCGCACCGACATAAAGGTACTCGGTATCAAAGCCAAGCAGCGTGCCGGGCGCCTGACCGGCAACATCAAACTCATCGCCGGTGTTAAAGGTGGCGATAGGCATATAGGAGCCGCCTTTTTGGGTTTTATCACGGTATTCCTGGAGCGCATCGTGCGCTTCACGGCGTTCGCTCTTCAGCGGTATCTGTTGCGAAACCATTTCCGCATCATGGTCACCAACCTCGTGCGGCTGCCAGTAGGCAGGATGCATGTAGTTGTTTGGTTGGTATGGGGCGCCGCCTATTTCAGCGGTGTAAGCGTCAGGCATATAAAAAATAATCTTAAGTGGAGCCGTTGTGGGGATTTGAACCCCAGACCCCCTCCTTACCATGGAGGTGCTCTACCCCTGAGCTACAACGGCACGCAAAACGTGATTTACAAGTGTTAATACTAGCAAAAAACTACTGTTTAGCCAAGCCTAATCTTCGGGGAGCGGACTGAAGCTTTCGAAGTACTCGATCTCTGCGAGAGCAATAATTATACTGCCGGGGCGTGGTTCCCACTTTTTGGTCTTCTTTACAAACCAGGCCACATTGCTGAAAAAGTAACGCCGCTCACCGTCGGCATGGTACTTGCTGGCGCCTTGGGGCGTGCCAAAAAACATCTCACCGTTCTTTAACTTGACGGTGACACCCTCCATTTTAGGCAACTTGCCGAACTGCAGCTTTAAGAAATCTTCTTCGGCTGCCGGGAAGCGGAGGGCGCGCAATAAGCGCCGGACGGGTTTCATCCGCCGCATGCGGGCGAATACAAAGCCCACAGCCACAGAGAAGCCTATAAGCCCCAGCGTATAGCGCAAGTCCGTGCTAACATCATGAAGGCCGAATACCAGGCTGTAGGTGGCTACAATCGGCAAGCTGAAGATCGCGCTTAACAATACCAGCTGCGAAAAATCTTTCTCAGCTTTGGCATAAATAATAGAATACGTTTTGAGCGCAAAATACCCTGGCGCTACCAAGGTAATAATATTTGCAACGTCTTGTACTGAAATAACGGCTTCCATAGCCTAGTAGTGATTATTGGCCGAGCTGGCCGAGAGATGGTATGGGCGGCAAAGACTTGGGCTTGGCCGTTGGGCGCGTCCAATAGGTGCCATGATCTGTTATCGGCGCTCCGGGTAATTGTTTTGGTTTCTTTGCTGGCATATGCATCTCCTTCCTCCTTATAGTATAGCTTTTTACGCCAGGCTCGTCTAATAGTCAAATGCAATTTTTTGTGATGCAGTTACTCGTTTGAATCGTACCGGCCGGCTGCACGGATAACGTTCTCGAATAAGGCGCATACCGTCAGCGGGCCGACACCGCCTTTGGTTGGCGTCAGGGTCAGGTCGTCGCGTTCGTAGGCGTCCGGGGCGACATCGCCGACGGTCTTGCCTTTTTCGCCGGCCACTCCGGCATCAACAACAACGGCGCCGTGTTTGAGCATGTCTGCCTGGATAAGCCCCGGCTTGCCGGTAGCGGTGATGACCACATCGGCTTTGAGGACTTCGGCTTTAAGGTCTGCGGTACTGCGGTTGGCCACGGTTACGTTGATGCCGTCGCGTTTGAGCATGCGTTCCAGCGGCGCTCCGACCAATTTGCCACGGCCGACGAGCAGTACTCGTTTATCGTGCAGGTCAATGTGGTGGCCTGCCAGCAACCACAAAATAGCCATTGGGGTAGCCGGTTCAAAAAATTCGGCGGAACCAAGCGCATCAACATCTTTTTGCGGCGCAACATGCTGCACGACGGCCTCTGTTTCGGCCGGGTCTTCGAGCGGCAGTTGGACGATGATACCGTGGATATGGGGGTCGGCGTTCAGGGTTGCCAACAGCGCCGGCACATCCTGTTGTTTAGCACGATGGACGTCAACATCGATGCCTAAATCGGCGCCGTATTTTTGTTTCATGCGCATGTATACATTAATAGCCGGTTTGTCGACGGTGACAACAATAGCGAGCTTTGGCTGCACTGTATGTTTCTGCAACAGTGCGCCAAGCTCTTGAGTTTGGCGTTCTTTGATCTGAATAACGAGTTCTTTACTGCTTAATAAGTGCATACTTTTACCAAATTACGTTTGATTTTCGCCATCGAATAAAGCAGACACCGAGCTTTCCTCGAAGATTGCAGAAATAGCGTCGGCCAG
>DASYJQ010000047.1:0-1729 GCA_035996265.1 Saccharimonadales bacterium (SeqCode) | reverse complement strand
AGACAATGCGGGCGATGTGGTGGTAGCAGGTTTTTTCACCGGGCAGAATGTTGACTTCGACCCCAGCCCCGGTGCTACTTTCATGCTGGGCAGCTCAACGGAAGAAATGTTCCTGGCTAAATATTCCAGCGCAGGCGCTTTTGTATGGGCAAAGCAAATGGGCGGCACCGCGGCCGCCAATGAGACCATTCGCCAGTTGGCGGTGGACAATGCCGATAACATTTATGTGGCGGGCTTTTTTACTTTTTCGGCCGATTTTGATCCCGGCCCCGGCTCGGCCATCCTCAGCGCCGGCAATGTGCATGAAGGGTTCATTGCCCGGTACAACAGCTCCGGTGATTATGTCTGGGCTTACCAGTTTGGCGGCACAGGTTTTAACCAGGCATGGTCTGTTGACGTGGACGCGGTGAACAATGCCGTGTACATTGCGGGAACAGTGCAGGGCACCAGTGTGCGGTTTACTTCCGCCAGTGGCATTACCAACGTGCCAGGCTCCGGCAGCAATGAAGCTTTCTTTGCCAAATACACTTTGAACGGCAACCTTGTTTATGCAAATCTTTTGGGCGGCGGCGCCAATGATGAGGCGTATGATGTTGTGGTGAACCCCGCCGGCAATTGCCTGTACGTTACCGGCTACTTTGAGGGCACGGCGGATTTCAATCCCGGGCCGCAGGCCAATACGCTGCTTTCCAATGGCGCAAAGGATGTTTTTTTAGGCAAATATTTACTGGACGGCTCCTACGTATGGGCCTTTAAGATAGGATCGCCGTCTGACGATTTTGGCTTTGCGGTGCGCATGGCAGGCGCTGATATTGTAGTGAACGGAAGCTTTATGGGCGCCAATGTTGATTTTGATCCTTCCGCCAATACATTAACGCGCAGCTCCGCTGGGAATTATGATGGCTTTGTTGCAAGATATACGGAAACTGTGCCTTGCAATAACTGGCTGAAGCTAAATTCCCAATTCGCAATTATGCGTGCAGGTGACCTTGACATACCCGGCACCCAGGTAACTGTTGAGGCAATGTTCAACCGTACTACACCGTTCAGCGGCGGGCAGGAATGGGCCGGAGACCTGGTGTCCAAACATAACGACCCAACAGATGTAAACTACCTGCTGCGGCCACATTTTGGCGCCATAACCACCAGCAATGGCTTTTTTAAGACACCCGATGTCTGTGACATTGAATTGAACAAAACATACCACGTGGCCATGACGTATGATGGCGCCACGCTGAAATTTTACAGGAACGGATTTCTTTTAAGCCAGGTGCCTGCTACCGGAACGCTGTTCCAGAACAACCACGCTACACAGGTAGGTCTTTATGATGCCACCGTGCACAATACGCAATTCATTGGTTACGTAAACGAAGTGAGGATATGGAACACCGTGCGCACGCAGGCGCAGCTACAAGCCAACATGAACAGCTCTCTGCCCGCACCTGCAACGCAACCGGGATTATTGGCCTACTATACTTTTGACAACCTGCTGAACAAGCAGGGTAATACTACATGGAACGGCACGCTCAGCGGAGCCGCTGCCATAAACCAGACCAATCCCGCATGTCCCGGTTTTGCTGCTGACAGTTGCCCCGCGGCTCCGCTGCCCAAACTGGATTTCACGTACAAGCAGGATGTATGCAACCCTCTGCTGGTGCGGTTCTCAGGCCAGGGAGATAATTTGCAAGGCCCTTACTGGTCTTTTGGCGATGGCAATGCCAGCACCACA